>CACZNR010000064.1 GCA_902782475.1 uncultured Eubacteriales bacterium | reverse complement strand
TTATGTGCTTATAATATTCCTTGCGTGAAAAAATGCGATCGTGGCGGAACAGGCAGACGCGTACGTTTGAGGGGCGTATGGGAGACCGTATGGGTTCAAGTCCCATCGATCGCACCAGATTAAGTCTTTGGAAACAATGGTTTTCAAAGACTTTTCTTTTTATCCTATATCCCAGTTATTCCGATATTTCTACTATATAAAAAAAAGGATCCCCAGTTTACTGAAGATCCCTTGATGATATCCTATCTATCGGTCAGGCCAGCTGATTATGCAGTTTCCTGAACTTTGGTGATATCTGGTCGAGCTTGCTGTATACTGCTTCAGTTTCATTAGGCATATCCTCTATTCCTGACTGTACGTAGTTCCTGAGAACTCCGACGAGGATGTAAGGCTTTACGAATACTGAATGGACCATGCTCCAGAGTATGAGACCACCTAAAACGCAGCATGCTATCATGAGGTTCTGTGGTTCAAGAAGGAATGCCGGAAGCTCACCTTCTCCACTGGCTGCTGACTCAGCAAGTACCTGGCTCAGTCTTACGAAGAGCTGTGGGAAATTTGAGAGTACAACATAAAGGATACCTGCAAACACTCCGCCGATGAGGAGCAGTGAAAGGATTCCTATGCCTGCTACTCTTCCCATGTTCTTTGCAAGTGTCTTTCCATGCTTGAAGAAAAGAACAGCACCGTCACATGTAGCCTTTACTGCTGACTGATCCTTACGATAGAATACCCATCCAAGGCAGCAGTCACAGAGATAGCTTACAAGAGTCTGTATGGCACTTGATATTGCACTTCCAACTGTGCTTCCTGTGTTTCCGCCGATCTTTTCACCGAGTTTTGTGATGCCTCTGCCAACCTGATTGAATATACCCTTTATTGCACCGGTGATGGCAAAGTAAGCTGCAACTGTAGCAAAGCGTTCCTTTACTACCTGTTTGCCAGCCTTGATAACGTTGTCCGGCAGTTCTCCTTCTGTAACTCCCTTTGTCATCATAGCTATCTGACCAGCCTTGAGTCTGTATGAAACAAACCTGAGTACTATGCCTATCACTATGAGTCCGACTACGAAGCCTATGAGAAGTCCGATCGCACCGCCTTCAGAAAAATTGTTGGCAAGCATGAATCCACCTACGGTAAGTGCTGCCAGTATGACCAGAGCGACTATATCCCAGAACACTCTGCGAAGTGAAAAACCTAATGTTTTTCTGTAGATCTGACCATTGGTCATATAAAAGCCTCCTTATATAAACAAATCAACGAATATATTATACTATGTTTGACAAATCGTTGAAAAGAAATACTTAAAAAGCACGGATCGCTCCGTGCTTTTGTCTTTTCTTATTATCTTTCTAGTCATTCTGCTTTGAGGATGCAGTGGATGACGTTTCTGAACTCTGATCCGTAACAGTGGAACTGTCAAGGATGGAAGACTGAACAGGTTCAGTATATGAATAATATACTATCTCGGAAAGATCCTTCACATAATGCTGTGCCAGGAGGTTGGACTGTGAACCTGCCTCTACCTGTGTAAGGTATGACCTGTATGCGATACCTCCGTAATAGATGCCCTTTACCTTGTTCTTATAGTATATGTTGATGTCCTTTATCTGATCCTGAGTGAGGTTCTTAAGGAATAAGGACTCGTTGTCAGTTGTCACTTCCAGTTTATCCTTTACATCCATTGATGTTGCAGTGGTCCCGGTATAGCTTATGAATGAGACTTCCGAATCCTTCTGGAATGTGGTGTTCTCATCATTTACTATAACGGCAGTGCTTCTTGCAGGGAGATAATTTATGGTGAAGTTCACCTGTCTGTCTCCTGCCTTCAGTATGAGTTTTCCGTTATCTATGATAGATGAGCCGCTGTTGGTGACGACTATGGCAAAGGCCTTCTCAACCACTATGTCACTTCCGTTCTCGAAGAAAGGTCCGTTGTAATAGCCAACCGCATCGATATTGAGATTTGTATTGCTGGTCTCAAGGGATACGATGCTGTATTCGCCTGTCTCTTCATTCTTTATGTATTTAGGTACGAATCCCGGAACTGTGCTGAACCCTGCGATGGAGACCTCAGGATAGCTAAGCTTGTTGAGCTCATCAAGGGTCTTCGCTGTCTGGATGCTCATGTTACTCGGATCTTTGTTCTCCTTTTTCTTCTCACCCTTTGGTATCACCATGCTGATGAGATATGCCAGTGCAAGACCGCAGCAGATCACAAGTGCCACGAAATTGAAAAGATTCCTTTTTGAAGAACCTCCTCTCGAGCCGTTCCTGCCACGGGAAACTGTTCTTGTTTGTGTACCGGAAGATACGTTTGAAGGTCTGTATCTTCTGACTCTTCTTCTGTTATCCATTTAAATATACTCTCCGTATAAGAATATCAAATCATATTATATGTTGTATGGGCTTCAAGTACAACAACTTATTTTACTGTGCCCTTGCAACCTCTTTACACACATTTATGAAATCCTCTGCATAGGAAGACATGAACTTGTCCTTATGATGGATTATGAGGTAATCCCTCTTGAGATTCAGGTCTTCAAGATTCAGGAAAACCACTCTGCCTTCCTTATATGCACCAAGAGCCACTCTCCTTGGAACGACTGCTATGCCGACATTTGCATATGTGCACCTTAAAAGTACTTCAGTACTTACGCTCTCAACTGTTATCTTTGGATGTATGTCTGCATCGGACAGCTTGTTTAGGAATATCTCCCTTGTGCCGCTGCCCTTTTCACGTACCATGAGATCTTCCTTTTCGAACTGCTCCCTTGTAAGGACCTGACCATCTCTGTATCTCTCAGGGGACGCTATTATGGATATCTCGTCCGTAAGGAAAAGTTCCTTATTGATGTCCTCATAGTGTACAACACCTTCGATAAGGGCAAGGTCGACTTCATTGTTTATGATGAGCTCTTCTATATTTGAGGACTCGTTGACAGTTACCTTTACTGTAAGATCCGGATACAGTTTCTTGAATTCGCTGAGAATGGAAGGAAGGAAGTATGCTCCGATGGAATTGGATGTGCCTATGCGGAGTTCACCTAGCCTGTCCCAGTTCCTGAATTCCCTTTCAAGATCATTGTATCTCTGAACAACAAGTCTTGAATATTCTAGGAGCTTAAGACCAGCAGAAGTTATCGTTAACCTTCTTCCTATCCTGTCAAAGAGCTTGACTCCATAGTACTTTTCAAGTTCTTTGATCGCATTACTGATTGAAGGCTGAGTGACTCCTAACTGCTCAGCTGTCTTAGT
Organism: uncultured Eubacteriales bacterium; assembly: GCA_902782475.1. GTDB lineage: Bacteria > Bacillota > Clostridia > Christensenellales > Christensenellaceae > QANA01. The sequence goes on along the minus strand of CACZNR010000064.1, from coordinate 6,504 downwards.
GACAAAGTAGTCATTGTCGCATAATGTAACAAACATTAATAACGATCTGAAATTCATATTTAACCTCAAAGCAAAAACAAATTATAAAATATACTTATGTTAATAATATGAATTATAGTATAAATAATATGTTTTTCAAGAAAAATTTGTAGATAGCTGTAGAAAAGGGATCATTCCCTGATGATCCCTTAACCAGCCGTTTTTATTCAATTGTCAGATATCAGAACATATGAAAATATGCTCCTGCAATGCTTACTTGATCTTTATGCTGTTGAGTATGGCCTGGACTTCTACATCATCCAGGGATATCTTCTTTTTGCCGTTCTCAGGCCAGATGCTTATCTGTATCTGATCAGGCTCCTTGGACCAGAGCATTATTATAGGATAGTCAAGCGATGTGGCCTTGAATGCCTTGTACGTGCGGCCGTTGATGACTATGTCATCCATGAGCTCAGCATTTTCGTATGTATCAGGATTCGGTTCCCACATGATGGTATCAGGACCATAGTAGGTTATCATCACTCCCGGAGATGAGAGAGTATCCCAGTCTGATTTTGCATCGTAATACACGTTGACTACATAGGGATTGATGTCGCCTTCATATTCATCAAACACATCCTTGCCGAAAAAGCCGTACCACTTATCAGGAACCAGAACACTTATTATTCCGGAATCAAGTTCCTTCCCCTTTACATCATCTATCGTTTTTGGTGCTTTGCTGCCGCATGAAGATAAAACTGCAACAAATATTATCGTGACAAGTATGCCAGCGAATCTTTTCATGGTTAAGATCCTCCTTGTTTCTATATATTAATTATATATTATTTATGTTGTATAATGCACCATCAGTTTTGAGCAGATTGTAAAGCTTATTTAGAAAATAATGGCCTTCAGCCTGTTTTTGCGCATAAATATAGTATAAAGGATCTAGGTGTATTTTATATTACAAAAATTGGTTTATAATCTTTCCCGAGGTGAAAAGATGATTTACAGCGAAACACTAAAACCAAGACTATCAGACATAGATTACAGAGGACACATTGCTCCTGAAGCAATACTCAAGATCCTCGAGGACATAGGTACTCACCATTCAGATTCAGAGGGAGATCTCATAATCTCAAGAGAAGAAGGAGATCTGGCATGGATACTGGCCGAATGGCATGTAAGCTACAGGCGACTGCTTTTAAAGAGAGAGCAGATAACAGTGGATACATGGATCAGCGGAAGACCTGATTCCCTGTACTTCTTCAGGAACTTCCTTGTAAAGGATGAGGACGGAAACGAGATACTACGTGCCCAGACCAAGATCGTCCTTGTGGATATAAAGACCATGAACATGCTGCGCATAACAGACGAGATATATAAGATGTTCTCTCCTGAAGAATATTCCGCCTTCGATTCCCTTCCGAGGATAAAGGCCAGAAAGGAATATGACAGCGAGGTGGCTCTTGCCATAAGATTGGATGACCTTGACTTCAATGATCACGTACACAACACAAGATATCTTGGCCTTGCACTGGATGCTCTCGGAAAGGACCGCTTAAAGGACCTCGACATAAAGAACATCAGATACATATGCAGAAATGCCGTTACCTCAGGAGAGGAAGTCTTCATGAGATACACAGATGAAGGCTCTTCCATCTATCTGGAGTTCTATGGTCACGAAAAGCCATACATGGTAATGGAGATAGAAACGTTCTGAAAGAAATGAGCAGTCCTTCATATGGGCTGCTCTTCTCTTTATACTATATTCCCCTTTTTCCCTATGAGATCCCAGCAGATCTCGATGTTGTCCCGAAGCTCTATGTCAGTAGGTGAATAGGCAAGATCAAGGGCCTCTTCCATAACTGAATTCTTTGCCCTTGAGAATGTCACCCTTCCCATGTCAGCAAAGCTGCTGTCAGCCATGTTGTATCTTATGTATCCGATACCGCCAAGTACAGAGCCTGTGCTTCCGGCTATTACCTCAGCCTTTCTCGTTGCATCCTCAACAGCTTTTTTAATGAGCTCATCTTCCCATTTCCTGGTGTCCTTCAGAGTAAAGGATATGTCTATGTCAAGCAAGGTATCCGTAGAATATATCTCTGAGACCAGTCTGCTTAGAAGGACATTGTCAAGATCAAAGCTCACATACATCCTCTGCATGTAGCTGTATCCGGAAAATACCTGACGATATTCTCCCTTCTCATCCCTTACCGATTCGTATACAGGTGACACGTTCACATTCTCCGTCTTGATGTCATCGTCCTTGAATCCGCAGTCAGTTATGGCTCCCGTTATCTTTTTAAGCTCCCTGTCAGCCTTCTTCATTAAAGCAGCATAATCCTTTTCCTTAAGCTCCATGCTGATTCTGAACCTTGTGGTATCAGGCCTTACTTTCAGCAGAGCCTCACCTTTTACTGTAAGTGTTTCCATATCTCTTCCCTTCCTTCATATCTCTTTCAGCTCAAATGCTGTATATTCATGGTCAAATTCATAGCCTAGCTTCTCAGCAAGATGAAGCGAAGCCCTGTTGTGCGCATCCCAGCTTGGATAGAGTCCGTCTTTCAGGCAATCAAGGATAAGGGCAGCACAGCAGATGGCTGCAAGACCCTTTCTTCTCTCATCCTCCGCAGTGTCGACTTCGATCTCTATACCTCTGTCATATCTTGAATATGATGAGGCTCCTGACACTACCCTGCCATTTTTAAGTATGACCTTTCCCTTCCCAAGCTCCAGGAATCTCATTCTGCTTCCAAACACAGATACCATATCCCGTGAAAAATCCTCCTTCAGGCATAATTCGTAAGTATCCTCATCGATATCCCTTAAATCGTAGCCTGACGGCAATGAACCTTTTATTTCCAGAAGCTTATTCTCGTCAAAGGACGTATCCTTTCTTGTTGCATAGCGCGTTATCTTTTGTGCATGAGGTAAGGATGAAGCTATGAAAACCTCCCACTCCTCATTCATAGGCACGATTATGGCATATCCCTTGGGTATGACTTCCAGGAGCTCCTTCTTTGCTTTGCCGGCAAAAAATACAAAGTCTCCAAGGCATACCGCAGCAGACGTAGGATCTTCCGCATCATCTGCATAGATGCTCCCCATTATGCCCTGCAAACAGGAATGTATGAATGTTTCTTCAGTCTGCCCGAACAGATATCCCGCACGGTTCCTGTCATAAAGTTCAAATACCATGTCTCACCTCTGGATGTTATCCATACCATAATTGTAACACCAAAAAAGGAGATGCCTCCAAAAGGTATCTCCTCTAAATGCTCAAATACTAAACTGTTATCAGTCTTTCTTTCCTGCAAGCTCTTTTAATTCATCAAGTGATGAAGCTTTCTTTGAGTAAAGTGTAAGTGGTGCACTGGAGGTATCACCGATACTTACAAGGTCATAACCCTGGGACTTGATCTCGGACTCAAGATATGCCTTGTGCTGGAATGAGTTAAGATCTATCTCACCGCTGTCAAGAGCTTCATTAGGAAGGTTGTATGCATCAAAGATTATGACATCGAGATATATTCCTGAATTGTTGTCATCAAGGACCTTCTGTACTACCCTGAATGTATCTCCTGAACCGCATACGCCGATCTTTATGGTCTTCTTGCCATCCGGTGAGGACTTGTATCCTTCCAGGTCGCTTACAAAGTTCTCATCGACGGTGTAATTCGGATCATATTCGAATGCAGGTATGGACGCACCATTATTCTTCTCAAGTATGTACTGAGCAACCAGCTGGCTCTGATAAGCCTCTACTACCTTCTTGTAGTCAGGATTATCCTTGTCCTCTGTCCTTGCAACTATTATGTTTATAAAAGGATTGCCTGACCCGGGTTCCTGAACCTCTGTAATAAGACCATCTTTGCTTGGTACAAGGCCTGCAGGGATCGCATATGTTCCGTTTATGGTGGAAGCACCATAGTCGTCAAGTGTCGCAACAAGGGTATTTGCTGCAGCAGGAACGATCTCGATATTATAGATGTACTTTGTGATGTCCTTAAGCTCAGGTGTAAACCCTGCAGCATCATCCACCTCTATGAGGCCTGCTGTCTCAAGAAGGGTTATTGCCCTTGCCTGGTTGGTGGCATCGCTTGGAACACCGATCTTAAGGGGTTCATTGTTTTTCTTCTTTTCGCAGCCTACAATGGCAAATACCAGTAATGCTGCCACTGCGATGATCAAAAATCTTCTTCCTTTTTTCATTGTTTAACTCCTTTATTAAAAAAATTACTTTTCAAAAAGTTTCTTATTCGTCGCCTTCCTTGACAGCGTATTACCTATTATCTGGATAATGGATACGATTATCAGAAGAAGTATCACACATAAATTCACTATGTCCTCGTAATGCATGTTCTGGCCATAGTTGATTGCAAAGCTACCTATACCGCCTGCTCCTACTGCACCTGCAGAGGTCGTAAGTCCTATGGTGGATATGGCTGTTATGGTTATGACCCTTATGAGATCAGGAAGCGCTTCCTTGAGATATACCCTGAAGATTATTCCCGGTATCCCGCTTCCCATGGCTCTTGCTGCTTCGATCTTTCCCGGATTAACGTCAGAAAGTGCACTTTCAACCTGTCTTGTAAAGAACGGAACGGCTCCGAATACAAGCGGTACGATGGCTCCCTTTACTCCTATGGATGTTCCTGTGATGACCCTTGTGAAAGGTATCAGGAATATCAGAAGGATTATGAACGGTATTGACCTGAATACGTTGGTCACTATCTCAAGAAGTGTATGTACGAATCTGTTTGGCTTTATGCCGTCAGGCCTTGTTATGACAAGAAGTATACCAAAGCATCCGCCTATCAGAAGTGTTATGAGTCCGGCTATGAAGAACATCTGGAAAGTTGCTGAAAGGCTTTCAACGAACCTGTCCATGTAGTTCATGACATTCGGCATCAGTTTATTAAGTATCTCATTCATCTTCCTATCACCTCCACCCTTACGCCATTGGATGATATATAGTCAAGTGCTTCATTCACATCCTCCGGTTTTCCGCTTATGTCTGCGATTATGCCACCAAGGGCATTTTCAGCTACTATATCCACATTGGCAAGGACTATGCTTATGTCCACGTTATAGTCTCTGGATACCTTTGAGATAAGGGCTTCACCGACTGAGTCCTTTGTGAACGTGAGCTTTATGAGCTTTCTTCCATCACTGTTGTTGAGGTCCACTGTCCTGTTCTCTATGAGCTTGTTTATCTTTTCAAGTCCTGAGGAGGTCTCAACGAACTTCCTTGTTATCTCTGCCTTCGGATCTGAGAATATCTCATAGACTTCTCCCTCTTCCACTACCTTGCCGTCCTCCATGACTGCGACCTTGTCAGCTATCTGCTTTATTACTGCCATCTCATGTGTTATTAGGACTATTGTGATGCCAAGCTGCTTGTTGAGGTCCTTAAGTAGCTTAAGTATGGACTCTGTAGCATCAGGGTCAAGAGCGGATGTTGCTTCGTCTGAAAGCAGTATCTTCGGGTCGTTCGCAAGGGCCCTTGCTATAGCCACTCTCTGCTTCTGTCCTCCTGAGAGCTGTCCTGGATATGAATCCCTTTTCTCTTCTAGGTCCACGAGCTTTAATAGCTTATTGACCTTCTCTTCTATCTCTTCCTTTGAGAGTCCCGTATATTTAAGAGGATAGGCGATGTTATCGAACACTGTGCTCCTGTCCATCAGGTTGAAGAGCTGGAATATCATTCCTATGGATCTTCTGAGGTTTCTTAAGTCCTTTTCCTTTATCCTGGTCTTCTGCCCGCCGTCAGTCCTGTAAAGCACTCCATTGTCGCTTTCAATTGTACCAAAGCCCTTTATGGTTATGGATCCGCTCTCCGGATACTCAAGGAAGTTTATGCATCTTACAAGACTGCTCTTTCCTGCTCCTGAATATCCGATGATACCGTATATCTCTCCTTCTTCCACTTTCAGGGACACATCGTTTACTGCATGCACATTAACGTCCTTGGTAACGAAATGCTTCTGCAGATTTCTGATCTCTATCATCCGTAATCCTCCATACTGTCAAAAAATAAGGGAAGCTTTTTGGGCTTCCCGGCACTATTTTCGACCAAACTCAATCTGAGCAGTATCGACACAGTCCGGAAACAGCTCTGCACATGCACATCATCATAGGTCTTTCTTTCCAGACAAACATCGTTCCTGCTCCTTTCATCTAAAGTACGTATACTTTAATACATTAAGTCAAAATAATCAATTTGTATTAATCTTTTATTGGTAATAAATATTATTTATATCCCCTGTTTTGATTCCTCAATATTCTTTCTGAGCTCCTCTATGTAATTCTGTGCTATGTCTGAAAGCATGGAATTTGACTTTACAATGTAGCCTATCTCCATGGTCACGTTGGGGTTGTTGCTGTCTGCCTGATATGGCACGGCAACATAGTCCTCACCATTGAGCTCCTTGCATATGAAACCAGAACACAGAGTATATCCGTTTAGTCCTCTCATTAAGTTAAGCATTGTGGCCCTGTCATTTACCTTTATGGTCTGGG
>CACZNR010000063.1 GCA_902782475.1 uncultured Eubacteriales bacterium | reverse complement strand
CAGCACGATCACATCAAATCCCCTGATGCCTGCTATAAGGCAATGGATGACGGATTTGATGCCATTATGTTCGATGGTTCCGCTCTTCCATATGAGGAGAACACAAAACTTACTTCAGAGATCGTAAAAGCAGCAAGGGAGAAGGGCATATGGGTAGAAGCAGAGCTTGGAAGCATTGCAGGATTCGAAGATCTCGTATATGGTGCAAATACTGTATATACCGATCCTGAGCAGGCTCTGGAATTCATTGCAGCCACCAGCTGTGATGCCCTTGCCATCTCTGTAGGAACAGCTCATGGCGGAGTAAGGGCAGATGATTATCTCCCGCTCGAACTGGATCTCTTAAGGACCATCACATCTTCTAAAAAAGGTTATCCTTTTGTCCTTCACGGAGCTGCTTCACTTCCACCGGAACTTATAACTGCATGCAACGATACTGGAATGCAGGTGGAATACCTAAGGATCTGCAGTGAGGATAATATAAGGAAGGCAGCCCAGTCAGGCATACTGAAGGCCAACATGGACGTGGATAACTTTTTAAGATTCACTACTGCAGCAAGAAATACCATGATAGCAAAGCCGGCTGTCTATGATCCAAGAAAATATCTTGAACCAGCCCGTGACGCTTTCAGAGAAGAAGTTGAACATAAGATGAAAAATGTCCTTATGTCCGCAGACAGGTATTAAGAAAGGAACATATTATGATAGTTGACCTTGAATACGGAAGAGAAGTCCTTCCGTTTGAAGTGCCTGATCAGTCGGATATCTTTATTCCTGGCGTTACTGTTCCTGACCCTCCATGTCTTCCACAGGACCCTATATCTCTCTATGATGCTACTTTGGATTCCGTGAGACATCCTATCGGAATGGAGCCTCTTGCAGAGCTTGCAAAGCCTGACAGCAAAGTCGTTTTTGTCATCCCTGATATAGTCAAGGGTGGCCTTCAGCCTACGAGCCACAGGAAGATCTCCATAAGAGTCTGTCTGGACGAACTTTACAGAGCTGGTGTCAAAAAGGAAAACATAACTCTGCTGTTCTCCAACGGGCTTCATCCACGTACCCCACCGGAGGAAGCAAGGCAGATCCTCGGGGATGAACTGTTCAATGAGTTTTATCCTTCCGGACAGATCACAAGCCATGACAGTGAGGACCCGGATAACCTTATAGACCTTGGCTACACTCCTGAAGGAGATCACGTGATCATGAACCGTCAGGTATTTGAAGCAGATCTTGCCATCCTTATAGGACATACACAGGGGAATCCATACGGAGGCTATTCCGGTGGCTATAAACATTGTGCAACAGGTATCTCACACTGGAAGAGCATCTCAGCCCACCATGTTCCTTCTGTCATGCATCGCGATGATTTCGTTCCTGTTTCTACTCACAGTGTCATGAGAGACAAGTTTGACCGACAGGGCATGTTCATGGAAGAGAAAATGGGCAAAAAGTTCTTCTGCTGTGATGCTGTTCTGGATACCCAGAGCAGGCAGATTGAGATCAACAGCGGATGGGCAAAAGAGATGCAACCAGTAAGCTGGAAGACAGCCGATAAGCGGACATATGTAAAATGGGCAGATAAAAAATACGACATCATCATATTTGGCATGCCTACTAAGTTCCATTATGGTGATGGCATGGGAACCAATCCAATACAGATAATGCAGGCCCTGTCAGCTTAGGTCATAAGACATAAGCGGATCATGTCTGACAGATGTGTATTCATTGTCCCATGTGTATGTGATGGATGGTTCAATCTGGACAGATGGCCATATTCCAGAGAGCTGTATGATCATTTCCTTCATGACAGTAATCAGATACTTCCTGACCTTCATAAATATACCGACGAGATAGTTGGTAATCAGGAATACATCGATAAGTACAGATTCCATAATGCATTTCATCCGTTCCACGGATTCAGCATGATCAGTTGTGGTCACATAGCAGAGATGAACACCAGTGCCATCTATCTGATCGGTGCAAAAGAACCGGGTATTGCCAGGGGCATGGGATTAAAAACAAGGTCCTCAGTCCTGGAAGCAGTGGAAGATGCAAAAAAGAAATACGTTGGAGATCATCCTAACATACTGGTCCTCCCAAAAACATTCACAACTGCAGCTGTTCATCTGTGCATGAAGGGAATTTGAATAATCCTAAATAGCCATATTGTCTGTTTCAGGATCTACTACCCCCATTATCCAGAAAAAGATAATGGGGGTAGTTATATGTCATGATCGTCAGACGGGAAAACAAGTAAGAACCGGCAAAAAAGAAAAACCCTCGAAAACCGTCTGATTTCCGAGGGAATGATCTTTTGATTTATCTCTTTGAGAACTGTGGTGCTCTTCTTGCAGCTTTGAGACCGTACTTCTTTCTTTCCTTCATCCTTGAATCTCTTGTAAGGAATCCAGCCTTCTTTACGGAATCTCTGAGCTCTGGCTCAGCTTCTACAAGTGCTCTGGCAATACCATGTCTTATGGCACCAGCCTGTCCGGTATATCCTCCACCGTATACGTTTACCTGTACATCGTAAGCGCCTACTCTGTTTGCTACTTCAAAAGGAGAACGTACTAACATCTTCAATGTTTCAAAGCCAAAATATTCTTCAATATCTCTTCCGTTGATCTTGATCTCACCAGTTCCCTGGGTTAAACGAACACGTGCAACGGAACTCTTTCTTCTTCCTGTACCAAGGAATTGTTCTTTAGCCATAATGTTCCTCCCTTATTATAAATCCAATGCCTTAGGATTCTGTGCTTCATGCTTATGATCAGGTCCTGTATAAACATGTAATTTCTTAAGCATATCACGTCCTAATGTTGTCTTTGGCATCATTCTCTCAACAGCCTTTTCAAAAGCAAAATCGCTCTTGTTTGCCATTAAGTCTCTGTACTTTGTAGCTCTTAAGCCACCAGGATATCCTGTATGGCGATAATAAAATTTCTTGTCCAGTTTGTTTCCTGTCAATACAAGCTTGTCCGTATTTATAACGATTACATAATCTCCTGTATCAACGCCTGGTGTAAACTGTGGTTTATGTTTACCGATAAGAATTGCAGCTACCTGACTTGCAAGACGTCCAAGTCTCTTACCTGAAGCGTCAACAACAAACCATTCTTTTTGTAAGCTGCTATCTGCTCTATATGATTTCATGAGATTTCCTTCCTTGATAGTTTAAATAAATATGGTAGATCGCCTGGTTCTACGGGGCTTGCAAAACCGTGCGTATAATATTCTATACATGACAAATTGGCTTGTCAAGAAAAAAATCCCTTTAAATAGGGGATTTTTGAGTGTTTTTACATTCAGTACAGCACCTCCACAAGCTGTAGGCCTTTGGCCGGAGCTGT
>CACZNR010000062.1 GCA_902782475.1 uncultured Eubacteriales bacterium | reverse complement strand
TTATTGTTTCTTTGCAATTAGTTGACCCCAACTATTGCAATAGAGCCGCAATTAGTTGACCCCAACTATTGCAATAGAGCCTTTTTTTATCTGCGTATTTCTCAATCAAATACTACCATCCTGTTCATATCGCCTATGATGATACTGATGTTCACTTCCGTGCCGTTTCTCCATACAGTGACTTCGACCTTGTCACCGGGCTGGCTTTCGCTTATGACTGTTCCCAGGATATCATTTTCGTTAAGATCCGTACCATTGCACTTTATTATTATGTCTCCGGACTGCATGCCTGCGGTCTTTGCAGGACTTGCTGCCATGAAATCAGTCACCAGTTTTCCGTAAGGAACATTGTTTGTCTTTGCATATTCCTCTGTTACCTGCTGATAGATGATCCCGATTCCTGGTCTCACTATGGATCCGCTCTGTATTATCTTAAGTATCTCATCCTTAACATCATCTATCTGGATGGCAAAGCCGAGCCCCTCGGAGTTAATGGCATTTCCAAGCTCATCGTAGCTTGAGATCAGACTCTTCCACGTAACTATCCCTATTACTTCTCCCTTTCCATTGAGAAGAGGGCCACCACTGTTGCCAGGATTCACAGATGTATCGATCTGCAGGAATTCCTTTGTTGTCTTGAGATAATTGGCTTTTCTGCCAACATAGCTTACGTGTCCGACGGTTACAGTATTTGGGAGATTGTTATTGGCTCCTGTAGTGCATCCAACTGCGATGGCAAGCTCTCCAACCTTTGTTGCCTTGGAACTTCCTAGTGCAAGCGGAATGAGGTAATCCACGTCAGCCTTGAATACAGCTATATCCTGTGAAGGATCTCCTCCGACGAATCTCAGAGGTATATCGACTGCATCTGCCTTGTCTAGTGTGTATGTATAAGTATCACCGGTAACAGCCACGTGATAATTGGAAACTATATATCCATCCTTGTGTACCACAAATCCGGTACCTGCTCCCATGGGCTCTCCGTTCTTATATGTATAAACTTCACCTATACTGTTCTCTGTGGATTCGATGATCTCCGGAACGGGGTTGTAATAATTGGTTATTGAAGGAAGTTCCCCGCCTATTGTTGTGATTGCACTGTTTCCAGGATAATCATCCTCTATCACCACAGGGGTCGTATTTGTATCCGTTTCACCAGGTACTACAGGATCTATCCAATTCCATGGATCAGGTACATCATATTCGCCATTATTCTGCTGACTGTTCTGATACATCTCATATGCTTTTATAGTAAAGGCCTGTGCTATTACTGTCACGAGCAGTGCTACTGCCACCACAATGGCTATAATGGCCGTTACCATCCATCCTGTGCTCTTTTTCGGTACAGGTGCCTGTACGAAATACGGTGCAGGCTGAGGATAATATCCTGCCGGCTGATACGGAATGTATCCGTACTGATACGGGTTCTGATACTGTGTAAAAGGCTGCTGGGCATTCTGTGCATGACCTGTATAGTTCTGCCAGTTCTGCTGATGCTGGGCATTGCCCGTAGCTGCAGTGTTGTAAGCCTGTGACTCGTTTGTTCCCTGATCCTGTCTCAATCGTTCATTGATCATCTCATTGTTGTTGAAATCTTCCATTATTTCACCTTCATGTCTTTATTTATCTGCAAGCGCCAATGTGAACGTAAATACGGTACCCACTCCTGCCTTGGAGTTTACCCATATTTTTTCATCATGACGGTTTATGATCTCTTTTACTATGGAGAGCCCTATGCCTGTTCCAGGTATCTTTCTGTTATGGGCCTTGTCCACCTTGAAGAACCTGTCAAATATATACTCCAGGTCCTCTTCAGGGATCGTACGCCCTGTGTTTGAGATGCTTATATTGAGCTTTCCATTGGTCTTGTATGTCCATACCTTAATGCTTCCGCTGTCATTACAGAACTTGACTGCATTGTCCAGCAGGTTGGTTATGACCTGAGTGATCCTGTCTATATCGGCATAGACCTCTGTCTTGTCTTCGGATATGTCTACTGTGAGCTCTATATGTCTCTCCTCTATCTTGTTTATGAAATTGATGAGACATCTACGGATGAGTTCATTGGCATCCCATTTAGTGAATTTTATCTCCATCTGATTGGATTCTATCCTTACCAGGTCAAGAAGATCCATGATAAGAGTATTCATCCTCTTGGTCTCAGCAAGTACTATCTCCAGATATGTCTGCTGTTCGTCCTTGCTGATGGTACCGTCCACCATTCCCTGTATGAATCCCTGTATGGATGTTAGAGGGCTCTTGAGCTCATGAGAGACGTTTCCTATGAAGCTCTGCCTGGTATCCTCATATTTCTTTAGGGCAGCTGCCATGGAATTGAATGTTTCTGTAAGCTGTCCGATCTCACCTGATTCAGTGACTTCTATCTGCTGGTCAAAGTTTCCTTTTGACAGTTCCTTTGCTGCTTCATTCATCTCATACAGTGGCTTTGATATCTTCCTTGCCACGAAGAAGGAGATGAGAAGTGCCGCCATGACACCAAGAAGGAATGCTACGATGGAACAGTTCCTTATAAGTGTTATGGTCTGTTTTATGCCCTGGACCTGCCCATGAAGATATATGGCTCCGACATTGGTATCCTCCCTTTTTATGGTAAGGGCACATGTAATGACAGGAGTATAGTAATTTCCCTCTGCCTCATATATGATACTGTCTTCATTCTTCTGAAATATGGTCTCAGATATTACTTCCCAGTTTTCCCTTGCCAGTGCGGAATATTTCTCATATCTCTGATCGTAGTTGAATTCGAATGCCAGCTTGTTGTAGGCATTGGTGACCCAGAGGGTCCACTCCTTCTTTTCAGCCAGATTTTTCATATAAGAATATAAAGCTTCGTCTGTAGTTACCGTTTCGTAGTAATCAGAAAAAGCTTTTTGTATGTCACTGCATCCTTTCTGCAGTTCTATCTTCATGTTGTTTGTGGCATTTCTTCTCACCATGAATGATACGAAGAAATTGAATATTACTGTTATTATGAACAGCACCGCCACGATGGATAGGAATATCCTCGGAAACAATGTCCGGTATCGGAACATCAGTTCACCTCATTACTCTCAACTTCAAATTTATATCCTACGCCCCATACGGTCTTTATATGCCATACTTCGTCGTCACCAAGTTTTTCCCTGAGCCTCTTTACATGCACGTCGATGGTCCTGGAATCTCCGTAGAAATCGAATTCCCATACTTTCTGCAGAAGCTGTTCACGTGTAAATACCTTGTTTGGATGTGAAGCCAGGAAGTAGAGCAGCTCAAGTTCCTTAGGTGGCAGTTCGAGTTTCTGTCCTCTGTATTCAACTGTATATTCAGCTATGGATATCTCAAGATTAGGATATTTCAGTGTGGTCTGCTCTTCTTCAGAGATGTTTTCAGTTCTTCTGATAACAGCCTTTATCCTTGCTATGAGCTCCTTTGGTTCGAAAGGTTTCACTATATAGTCATCTGCACCAAGTTCAAGAGCAAGCACTTTATCGATGGTATCGCCCTTAGCTGTGAGCATTATGACAGGTACTGTGCTGTCCTTTCTTATCTGCTTAATTACCTCAATGCCGTCCATTCCGGGCATCATGATATCAAGTAATACAAGATTCGGTGTTTCCTTCTGGAACAGTTCAAGTCCTGTTGCTCCGTCATGAGCCACCTCCACTGTCATTCCTTCTTTTTCAAGATAGAGTCTGATGACCTTGCATATGTTCTCGTCATCATCCATCAATAAGATCAGATTGTTAGCCATATTGATTATCCTCTCCCCATAATATTTCCATTCTATTATATTACTTCAATATGAATAATTTGTTACAAGTACCTACTTCAGTGTCACCACAGTCACACCTTCTGCTCCCTCGCTGAAATTGCCGTTCCTGAAGCTCTTTACATGCTTATGGCGTCTCAGATAGTCCTGGACCCCTTTTCTCAGTGCACCTGTGCCTTTTCCATGTATGATGGTGACTTCCTTAAGACCGCTCAGGAATGCATCATCCAGATACTTGTCCACTTCCATTATTCCTTCATCCACAGTCTTGCCGGTTATGTTTACTGAAAGGGATGTCATCTTTCTGTTCAGGCTGACGCTGGATGTACGCTCATACTTCTTGGCTGCGACTTTCTTCTCCTCCAGGTCAGAAACGTTTATCTCTATGGTCATTATGCCTGCCTGTACAGTGACATTTCCCTTCTGGTCAGGCCGCGACTGGACTATACCATCCACATTGAAGCTTATTACATGGACTTCCTGTCCCACATATATAGACGCAGGGTCCAGTTTTTTGTTCCTTCTTTCATCATCTTTTGAAGCCCCTATCTGCCTTTCCAGGATATCAGTCCTTTCCTTCAGATCTCCCCTGATCCTTTCGGTAGTCCTGGTGGCATCGCTCTCGTTCTCTCTTCTGGTCTTTCTGGCTTCCTTAAGGATCCTTTCTGTTTCATCCTTTGCATCCTTTATGATCTTAAGAGCATCCTCCCTGGCCTTGAGAAGATATTCCTCCCTCTTCTTGGAGGCTTCGTTCTCCATCCTCTTTATCCTCTGTTCGGTCTCACGAAGCTCCTGCTCCCTGGAAGAGAGCATGGTCATCTTTCTGTCAGCTGCCTTTCTGGATCTCTCGGCTTCCAGCACCAGCTCGTCATAGCGTACTCTCTCTTCACTCATGAAGGATCTTGCACTGTCTATGATATAATCCTTGAGCCCGAGCCTTTTTGATATGAGGAAGGCATTGCTTGCTCCGGCTATCCCCATCACAAGTCTGAATGTAGGTTTAAGGGATTCAGGATCAAACTCCATTGATGCATTTTCAAACCTGTCATTCTTCATTGCATATGCCTTTATCTCACCGTAATGTGTGGTGGCAAATATATGCGCACCTCTGTTTGTAAGCTCGTTAAGTATTGCAAGTGCAAGAGCAGTGCCTTCTTCCGGGTCAGTGCCCGCTCCTAGCTCATCTATGAGCACCAGGGAGTTTTCGTCTGCCTTTCTCAGTATGAAGATTATGTTCTTCATGTGAGAACTGAAAGTGGAAAGAGACTGTTCTATGCTCTGCTCATCGCCGATGTCAGCATAGACTCCGCTGAATATGGGAAGCTCACTTCCCTCCATGGCAGGTATGAACATGCCGGACTGACACATAAGTGCAAAGAGACCTATGAGCTTCAGGGTCACTGTCTTTCCACCTGTATTAGGGCCTGTGATTATAAGAGTATTGATCTCTTCCTCCACTTCCACTGTGACCGGGATGACCTTGTCCCTGTCTATGAGAGGATGCCTTCCCTGAAGTATGCGTATCTTTCTCCCGTCACTTATGACAGGTCTGAAGGCTTTCATGCTTATTGCAAGATTTGCCTTTGCAAATATGATGTCCAGTCTTATAAGTATGTCTATATCTTCCTGAAGCTCCCGGACACTTTCAGATGCCATGAGGCTGATGTCCCGGAGTATCCTTATTATCTCCCTTCGTTCCTCTTCCTCCAGAAGTCTCAGCTCATTATTTGCCTCAACCACATTCATTGGCTCCACAAAAAGCGTAGCTCCGCTTGATGATTGTCCGTGGATAAGGCCGGGTATCTGTGAACGGTATTCCTGTCTTACAGGTACCACGAATCTGCCCTCTCTCTGGGTAATTATGGCTTCCTGTAGATACTGGGATTTTTCCTTGCTGTGTATTATCTGATTGAGCCTGTCCCTTATGGATGCATTTGCATTTTTAATCTTTCTTCTTATGTCTCTGAGTTCCGGAGAAGCAGTATCAGCTATCTCTTCATCACTCAGGATCGCATTATCTATGGTCTTTATGAGCTCATTGTCATAATAGAGTCCTTCTGCGATCTCTCTCAGGGAAACGACTGCTTCATCCTCTGCTGTCAGCACCTGCTTCGCTCTTTTGGCAGCCTTATGGACATTGTTTACCCTTAAGAGCTCAGCACAGGAAAGTGATGCCCTTGCCCTGAGCCTTGAAAGTTCTTCGTTTACACTGTCAAATGCAGTCACAGGAAATGACGTTGCCGTAAGTATCACGTGTTCCGCTTCAGAAGTCTCCTGCAGAAGTTTCTCCACTTCTTCCCTGTTATCAGACGGCATGAGTTCAGATAGCGCCTTCTTTGCTCCTGCTGAGTATGCCTTATCTATTAAAAGTTCCCGTATCTTGTCAAATTCAAGTTTTTGATTAACGATCTCGTCCAATTCAGTTTACTCCCTTTGTAAAATGTCCTCTTGTTACACCACCTATCTTTGGGGGTGTTGCCTTTTCTCCAATGATAAAGCTCCTGTAGTAATAATCAAGTATATCCGCAAAAGGCCTGTTATCGCTGTATATGAGTCTTATTCCTGATATCCCTTTTTCCCTGATCCTGTCAGTCTCAGTTATGTAAAGTGTCTTCCCGTTGCAGAGCCTCAGATAATCCCTGCCAAGATAAGTGCTTCTGAGGCTGAAGCTGTTACCACCATTTGATATCTCTGCTCTTCCTTTTCTTATGTCATCCAGGGAGAATCCTTCAATATCATGACAGATGTTCATAAGATCCATGTTGCCGTATACCAGCATCTCCAGAGAATCATTGTCATTTCCTGATAGGTTCCATATGTCACATTCCGTGGAATATGTGATGTTTGATGCTCCGGTATCTTCCAGGAGCCTTATTGTCCTGTCGTTACTGACATTCTGCCAGTAATCAGTCACAAGATCCAGCCCGTATTCATATGCCAGGGAAAAGGAATTGATGTTCCCTCCCACGATGCCCTTAAGTCCCTGATATCTTCCTGATGATATCATCTGCCTGATGAGTTTTCCTGATGCTTCTGATATAAAGGGCGGTACCACAAGATACATGGGTATCTTTTTCCTTTCCCTGAACAGTCCCAGATCAGCTTCGGTCCTCGGGATGAAATAGATCCTTGATACCTTTTCCGGATCAAATCCATCTATGGACCTTCCATCATCTGTTTCAACTGCGATATATCTCACGGCTGTCTCTTTTCTCTCTCTGAAGCACGGAGAATACTCCTTGTCAGCATAGGAAAAGCCGGACAGTATGCGGTCATCAAGTTTCTCCAGCACATCTCTTCTCATGCTGTTCAGAAGTGAGGTGCTTATGAAAGGTGTCCCCTTTATATGTATCTCCACCTCTGATACGTCATATATGGTCCCTCCAGTCTTTCTCAGGCTCTTTTCCATGAGTTCCGAGGAAGGTTCCTTTTTTGCAGTCTCCGGGATGTCTGCACTGACAGCAGCTTCGCTTCCATTGCTTTCTGCACTCAGCACCGCTTTCTTTCCTTCTTCGGCATCGAGTCTGAACCGGACCTCTCTTCTGTAATCATCCGACCCGGAGATCCTGTTCTTCTGAAGGAGAGCTTCTGACTGTTTCAGATAGACTTTCTGACCTGCAGCAAAGCTTTCCCTTGTATGGATGCAGGTAAGTCCGTCCATGAGTTCTGCCTTTTCTATCCTGAATCCTCTGCCGTCTATCTCTATGCTGTCGCCCTTCCCGAGGGGATATGTGCACTCTACAAGGATCCTTCCCTTTTCTGCTTTCCTTACTGTTCCGACAAGAAGTCCCTTATGGGAATTATCGGATATGTAGTCTACATCCTTCTTTCCCCTGAAGTATCCTTCCGTAAAGCCACCCCTGTTGAATGAGATCCTGAGCTCATCCATTATCTGTTCCGCATCAGATGCCCCTTCATCTATCAGTTTTCTGTAATTTCTTACGGTGGATACGACGTAATCCACATTTTTCATCCTTCCTTCGATCTTGAGGGAAGTTATGCCCTTCCTTATGAAGGTATCCACAAGAGAAACTGTACACAGGTCTCTAGTGTTGAGAAAATGCCCTTCCCTGTCGTCATGAAGGAACTTCTGGCGGCATATCTGCGCACAGGTCCCCCTGTTTCCGCTCCTGTCACTTATCATTCCGCTTATGAGGCATGCCCCTGAGACTGATGAACAGAGTGCTCCATGACAGAAGAGCTCTATCTCAAGTCCTGTCCTTTTCATCTCGTCTATCTCTGCAAAGCTGCACTCCCTGGCTGGCACTATCCTTGTGACTCCCAGGTTTTTAAGGAATTCCGCTCCTTCTTTAGAAGAGACACTGAGCTGAGTGCTTGCATGTATCGGTATGCTAAATCTCTTTCCAACCTCAGAGATATATCCGAGATCCGAAGCTATTATGGCGTCCACCCTGAGTCCCTGCAGGACAGCCGTATAGTCAAGAGCATCCTGAAGCTCAGAGTTGTACAGCATGGTATTGAGGGCAACATACACCTTACGCCCACGAAGATGGGCATATCTTACCAGTTCTCCTATCTCTTCATCATTCAGATTCTTTGCATATGCCCTGGCGCTCCATCTGCCCCCTATGTATACGGCATCTGCTCCGGCATTTATGGCAGCCTTTGCAATGTCTATATCTCCTGCAGGTGCCAGCAGTTCTATCCTGTTATCCATTCAGATGATTCCTGTCTTTCCTGATGTACTCTCTCAGATATGCACGAAGCCGTTTCTCCTGATCATCATTGATGTCAGTCTTTCTTATGGTTATCGTCTGTATCCTGTTTATGAATATCACATAAAAATACCTGTTCTCATAGACAGACTCTATGTTCCTCCAGTTATATATCAGAGGGTCTTCCAGATAGTCCGCATCAGCCCTTATGCCGATGTCCGATATGGTATATCTGCCATATGTACGTTCCTCGATGTTGCCTCTTCTTGAAACTGTCCATATGTTGAACTCCACCATTATCAAGGCTATAAGGGGAGATACTGCTGCAAACAGTCCCCCGACCTTCAGCTGCACATTGCTGCCGCCAAGAAATATCAGAAGCATCCCCGCAATGAAAAATACTGCAAATATCACAGGCACCAGCCTGTTCCTGCCAAACATGTTCCAATATGTAAGTCTTCTGAAGTCGCCCTTTTCAAGGCTTGATTCTATGACTAGTTCCCTGTTCATATATCACCTGTATGCCTGAGGGCTTCCCTTATGCTGAGCCTGCTCAGACGATCCTTTCTCTTTTCAACAAAATCCCTGACCCACAGGGCGTCTGTCCTTGCATATTGTCTCAATGCCCACCCAATGGCCTTATCTATAAAGAACTCTCCCGTACCAAGGTTCCGTTCTATTATCTCTGAAAGAAGTCCTGTATCGGTCTTATCCTTGTACTGCAGCTGAAACAGTATGGATACCCTGCGGAACCATATATCTTCCATCTTCGAGTAGTCATCCATGAGACCGAAAAGTTCAGTTTTTTCCTTTATGTTGCCTATGCTGACTGCAAGATTGTCGATCACATCCCACCACTGTTTTTCGGATATGTACCGTTCAACTCTTTTCATGTCCGTGATGGTCATATGCTTTGACATGGTCCTTATGACATCCATTACAAAATAGTTCATCTCCCTGTATTCATCGTCATAGAATATGTCCAGAAGATCGAAATCAATGACTTTTTCTGCTTTTGCTTCCTTTAGGACGTCATGATACAGTTCCCTTCTATTTACTGACTGTATCCCGTAAAACAGGAACCTGTCCTTCATGTATCTTTTCATCTGAACTGCATTTTCAGTATCTCTGTTCTTTTCAAAACGTTCCTTCACTATGTGATACAGTTCTTCTCTTCTTTCAGCATCCATTTCTCAGTCCACCGCCTTTCTCCGGAATCTTGAGAACAGATGCTTGTCAAGCTTTCCGTATACATAGCGGAACTCCGCTGTCCTGCAGGTAAGTGCCAGGAATATGAGATTTGGTATCACCATGCACAGCAGGAACCGTATGATGAAAGCTCCTATGGTCCCGGAAGGCAAAAGACCCGTGACGTATCTCATTGCAGCACAGGACGCGATCATATAAATGAAATACAGGGCTCCCTTGAGATAAAAGCCTGCTTCCGGCTTTGTCCCAAGCCCTTTTCTGAATATGAGTCCAGGAAGATACCACATCTCTGTCATTAGATACGCTGCAATGGCAGCTATAAGGACTCCTTCGATGCCTATGCCAAGAAGATACAGTACAAATGAGATGAGGGCAATGATAATGATCTCTGCATACTGAAGGAACCTGTCATGGATGAAAAGGCCCATGGCATCCCTGTATATGATGCTTCCCTTCTTTACTCCATCAAAGTAGAACTTGAGCACTATGAGTATCATGGTAAGTTCAGGGAACAAGGATCCCTCCCCAAGCCACAGAGTTATGAACGGATTCATCAGTATGTAAAGACATGTCCCTGCAAAGCCATATATCCATGAATTGATGAGCTGAAGCGAATAATAGAATCTTTTCTGGTCATCATATCTCTTCTTTGCCACCAGTTCCCCTATGGCGGCAGCACAGCTTTCAAGCACCATGAAGAATACACTGTTCAGGGCATAAAGTATGTATCTGTAATTTGCATATATCCCCGTCACAGTTATGCCATAGAGCACAGACACTATGAGATTGTCTCCGTACTGCAGCAGTATGTCGCTGGCCTTATGCATGGACACTGCACGAAGATACGGTCTCATTTCCTTTCTTACCCTCTTCCCCACAGGGTTAAAGAGTATGTAGATGTTCCCGTACTTTTTCTTTATATACATCCTCTCCAGGAACCATTCCATGACGATCCCAAGTGCCTGAAGATAAAGGCACACAAGGAAATTTTTCATCGTAAGTATCACGGCTATCTGCAGCACATCCATAAGTGCCCCTGAAAGATAATGGGCAAGTGTCGTCACGTACTGCTTCTGGCATGCATTTATAAATGTTTTCTGATACTTATTGAAGGAATCGAGTGCTATGGACAGCGTATATGCAAAGAAAAGCATGTATATGCTTTCCTGTATTCCTCCCTCAGCAATAAACAGCGGAAGGAGGGGCATGCAGACAAGCCCGAGCAGCATTATGACTGCAAGGATATAGAAGGAATACTTTCTGTATCTGTACATTATGGAGCTGATTTCTCTCCTGTTGCCATATGCTATAGGAGTGTAAAGATAAAAGCTCATTACTCCCTCAAGACCAAGGTCGGCAAGCGATATCACATAGAGTATGGCCTGAAATACACCTTCCACACCGGCATACATATTTCCAAGAGTCCTGATATAGAACATCCTGAAAAAGAATGACGCAAGGAACTTGGCGATGTACGCCACAATGGCATATACCACATTCTTTATGGAATTACCCGTCCTGCTTCCTTCTAGTATCGTGCTGTTATCTGTCAAAACAATTCCTCTGCGAATTCGTCTATGAGTCCAAGGTCAAAGAGTAGCCTGGTCCCTATGTATTTGTCCCTGATGTCTTTTGTCACCATGAAGGTCTGTCTGGCCGTATCTTCTGATATATCCATCTCACTGATATCAGTCATGGCACCTATGTATTTAAACTTGTCATATATCTCCTGTCTTGATGGCAGTTCATTTATGACTTCCAGTATATCGTCCCATCTCTCTATGATCCTGTCTATCCTTGTCTCCCATTTTGAGAGATCATACTTTCCTTCTGTCTTTTCCTGAAGGATCATGTTCCTGGAGCTGTTGCCAAGGAATTCCCTGAGCTGATCGTTCCACTTGTCCAGGGAGAATCCATATACCTTTTCCCTTGCCTTCTCCCTGTCTGGTACTACCTTCCTTATCTTCTCATATACACCAAGTGCTATGAGGGTCCCAACACCCACCTGTTCTCCATGGAGGTATTCCCTGTAGCCGAACTCCAGTGCTCTCATGTCCCAGATATGCGAGAAATAATGTTCCATTCCAGAAGCCGGTCTTGTGACTCCTGCAAAGCTCATGGCCATTCCTGCAAGCACCAGCCCTTCTGCCACCACTCCCAGAGCCTCTTCATCTCTCTGTTTCAGCTTCTCAAGGTTATCCATGCAGCTTTTAAGTGAATTTAGCATAATGTTTGCCACATGTGGACAGTAATATTCATCATTTATGATATGGGATATCTTCCATTCACAGATGCTAATGTACTTGGCCGCAAGATCCCCGACCCCGGCACATATCATCCTTGAAGGAGCATCCTTCAGTATCTTCGTGTCTATGATAACTCCGAGCGGACTCGTGGTGCTCACAGAGAGCTTCAGTCCGTCCACCACCATTGAAGATGTATCCGAAGCGAATCCGTCCATGGATGGAGCAGTTCCCACTATGATATATGGCTTGCCGCTGATACGGGAGATGGTCTTTGAGATGTCATTTATGGTCCCCGTTCCCACAGC
>CACZNR010000061.1 GCA_902782475.1 uncultured Eubacteriales bacterium | reverse complement strand
ACACCGTTGTCGGAGGAAGCCTTATCGCACTGTGCGTAACAGTAGTCTTCTACTACAGCGTGGTGGCAAGGATGGACCTTCGCGGCACCAACAGAGGCAACAGCGACACTGAAGGACTTTACAGTGAGGCAGTAAAGAACAGTCTTACAAAGCTCATCCCGCTGCTGTTCCTCGTAATAGCATTGAACGTAGTGAGCATCATGGGAAATGGAACTTCAGCAAATATGCTGAGCATAGTCTTCAGCATCATAGGTGCTGTTTACGCCACATATCTCATTGGACTTCCAATGTATCAGAAGTATGCCAGATAAGTTAAAGAAAAAGTGGAATAACGACTGTTTCCAAAAGGGGACAGCCGTTTTTTTGTGTGGCCGTTATTTGATATAATAATAGTATCTTTTTATATAAGGATGGCTATGAGATTCATAAGAAGAGATCCGAAGGGATATTCGGAAGAACTGAAAAATGAATATGCTGCAAAACACATCAGGCCTCTGGTGGGAGAGATACTGAATGCACGGGGGATCAGTCCCGATGATGCAGAGTCTTTCCTTTCGCCAGATCTGATCGATCTCAATGACCCGTTCCTTTTTTCCACCATGAAGGCTGTAACCGAAAGGATAAAAAAGGCACAGTCGGACAATGAATATGTAGCCATCTACGGGGATTACGACTGTGATGGGATATGCAGCTGCGTCATCCTTAAAAAGACATTCGACAAGATAGGCATCAGGAACAGGATATACATACCTGACCGTTTTACTGAAGGCTATGGAGCAAATACCGATGCATTTGAAAAACTCATAGACGAAGGCATAGACCTCATAGTGACTGTGGACTGCGGTATCAGGAGCGTTGACGAAGTGGCCTATGCGGCAAGCAGGGGAGTCGACGTCATCGTTACTGACCATCATGAACCTGACATGCTTCCGGATACGCCATATATACTGAACCCAAAGGTCAGCGAGCTTGGATATCCCTTCAGCGATCTCTGCGGAGCAGGCATTGCATTCAAGCTGTCAGAAGCCCTTATAAGGGAGGATGCCCTTGATTACATCGATCTCGCCGGGATAGCTACCATAGCAGACATGGTGCAGCTGAAGGAAGAGAACAGGGTCATTGCCATGTATGGCCTTGAAAAGCTGAATTCAAAGCCTTCTTCTGGCCTTAAGGCAATAATAGATACTTCAGGTATAAAGAAAAAACCTCTTACAGCATACAACGTGGGGTTCAATATCGCTCCCAGGATAAATGCCGCAGGACGTATGGAGCATGCTTATGCAGCCCTTGAGACCATACTTGAAGACGACTATGAAAAAGCTGTCATGAAGGCATACAAGATGGACCTTCTGAACCGCAAACGTCAGGAGCTCCAGGAAAAGATCATAAAGGAAGCCAATTCATATATAGAGGAACACATAAACATCTCTGAGAAAAGGATAGTGCTGGTAAGGAAAGATACCTGGCACAAAGGGATACTTGGACTTGCAGCCTCTTCACTTTCCAGAAGATACAACCGCCCTGTCATAGTTTTCAATGAAGAGGACGGGATGCTTACAGGTTCTGCAAGGAGCATAGACGATGTGAATATCTATGATGCCATATCTTCCTGCAGCGACCTTCTTACGCATTTTGGAGGACACAGCAAAGCCGCAGGATTATCTTTAAGGGCAGAGGATTTTGAAGCACTTGAGGAGAGGCTCAATGCCTTCTTTGTGGAGACCACAGAGGAGGAGCTTTTCGAGGCAAAGGTACGCTACGATTTTACCCTTGTTCCTGAAGAGATAGACTATACGCTCCTTAACCAGCTCTCACATCTGGAACCATACGGTGAAGGCAATCCCGAACCGGTATTCCTGATCGACGGATATGTGCCGGGATTCGTGGTGTCATTTGGGCCTGAAGGAAAGTATAAGAAGACCGTGGAGGAGAACTGCGAGTACGTATATTTTGCAGGAGAGAAGGAATTCTCGTCAGGAAACAGGTACATCATAACAGGGAATCTTTCCAAGAACGTATTCAGGGGCAATGTGACCAATACCTTTACCATAAGGGACATAAGCCTTGATTCCTCCACAAAGGAGAATGTGCTGAAATACAAGGAAGCTTCCTTTGCAAATGACTACATCAATCTGGTCAAGGATTACAGGCTGCCTCTTGATGAATCAGTGACTGAGATAACAGACATCAATGTCCTCAAGGACATGATCAGAAGCGACATAGAAAAGAGCAGGTTCGGAACTGCAGTATTCGTGGACAGTGCTGCAGGAGTCGAGATGGTATATGACAATCTCAGTGAACTTGACATGGACAGGGAAGTACTGTTCTACGGAAACTTCTCAAACAACATGATCTGCTTCTCAAAGCCTCTGGAGGAGCCGAGAAATTATCACAATATCTACATTATCGGAGGTTTTGAACCCCCAATGGAGGATTTTGAGGCATACAATGTATATGTATACAGGGGAAATGACCTCAGTGACCTCATAAGGAAAGAGTACGATTCCTTCTATGTCTCTCCGGAAGAGCTTTCTGCCTACAGGAAGCACATCTGTGCACTCAACAGGAGCGGCTTCAAGAACATGAGGGAGCTTTTAAGGATACTTCTCTCTGATATCCCTGATGTGGACATGAAGAAGCTTACCTTTGCAGTTTCAGCCCTCAGGGCACAGGACCTGGTATCTTTTTATTCAAAAGACAGGATATTCCCCAGGAATAACAGTGAAAAAACATTGTTAGCAGAGGATAATCCCGTGTATAATCTTTTTATATAACAGAAGGAAAGGAGATGTATGGCATGTCAGCATACTATGAAGAATTCATAGCTAAGTATCCTCAGTACAAGGATCCTCTTGTAGAGAAATCATTTGAAGTGGCTGAAAAGGCTCATGAGGGACAGTTCCGCAATTCCGGAGAGCCATATATCATCCACCCTATAGCCGTCACCAACATACTGGCAGAGCTTGGAATGGACAAGGTGAGCATCTGCGCAGGCATGCTTCACGATGTTCCCGAAGATGTGGAGGAATATCCGATCGAGGTGATACGTTCTGAGTTCACCGAAGAGATCGCAGCCATAGTGGACGGCGTCACAAAACTCAAGAAATTCGGATTCAGATCAAAGGAAGAGGCCCAGGCTGAGAGCATGAGGAAGATGTTCCTTGCCATGGTCTCTGACATTAGAGTCATAATCATAAAACTTGCAGACAGGCTCCATAACATGAGGACCCTGGGCTACAAAACTGAACAGAAACAGCAGGAAAAGGCAAGGGAGACACTGGAGATATATGCTCCTCTGGCTCACAGGCTTGGTATATATGCATTCAAATGGGAGTTCGAGGACCTTGCGCTCAAGTATCTGGAACCCGAAGTGTTCCATGAGATAGCTCACAAGCTGAATTCCACCAGAGCCGAGAGAGAGGCATACATCCAGGAAGTCATCGAAAAGATAAAGAAGAGCATAGAGCCTCTTGGCATAAAGTACAGCATCGAAGGAAGACCGAAGCACATCTACAGCATATACAGGAAACTGAAGGACAAGAGCAGGACATTTGAGGAACTCTACGACATCATGGCCGTAAGGGTCATAGTGGAAACTGTAAGAGACTGCTATGCGGTGCTTGGAAATGTGCATTCCTCCTGGAGACAGATACCTGGAAGATTCAAGGATTACATATCGGTACCTAAGGCAAACATGTACCAGTCTCTGCATACCACCCTTTTAGGAGACGACGGAAAGCCTTTCGAAGTCCAGATAAGGACCTTCGAGATGCACAGGACAGCTGAATACGGTATTGCAGCACACTGGAAATACAAGGACGGCACAACCGCTTCACAGTCTGATTTTGACAAGAAGATGAGCTGGCTCCGTGAGATGATGGAATGGCAGAATGACCTTAAGGATTCCAAGGAATTCATGGAAGCCATAAGGATAAACTTCTTCTCAGAGTCTGTTTTCGTATTCACGCCAAAGGGAGACGTGGTGGACCTGGTGGCAGGATCCACACCTCTTGACTTTGCATACTCAATCCACTCGGCAGTAGGAAACAAGTGCGTCGGTGCAAAGGTCAACGGCAAGATAGTGCCATTAAGCTATAAGCTCCAGACTGGAGACATAGTTGAGATAATCACTAACCAGTCCTCAAAGGGACCGAGCCGTGACTGGCTCAACCTCGTAAAGACAGCATCTGCACGTTCAAAGATCAGAGGTTTCTTCAAGAAGGAGCTGAAGGCTGAGAACATAGAAAAAGGCAAGGACATGCTTGAAAAGGAAGCCAAGAGAAGAGGTTATGAGCTTTCAAAGCTCATGGATCCTGATGTCCTTGATGAGCTTTACAAGAGATTCACACTGAACTCGGAAGAGGATATGTTTGCTGCAGTGGGATACGGCGGACTTACCATTAACCAGGTCCTTCTGAGACTCATCGAGAAATACAAGGTAACACACCAGATCGAGACCAAGGTGGTACCTGAGATAATAGATGTAAAGAGAAAGTCTTCCGGTGACGGTAACGTCTATGTGGAAGGCTACGGGGACATGGTGGCAAAGCTTGCCAAATGCTGTAACCCGATCCCAGGAGATGACATCATAGGATTTATCACAAGAGGAAGGGGAGTCACGGTCCACAGGGCAGACTGCTCGAACCTTAATGAGATAGATTTTCCTCTTTCAAGAAGGATAGCAGTTACCTGGAAGGATGACAGGCCTTCAAGCTATCCAGTAGAGATACAGATAGAAGCTGAAGACCGTTCCGGCATAGTGGTAGACGTTTCTCAGCTCATATATTCCCTTGGATACCAGATGACGGCATTCAACGGAAGGAGCCTCAAGAACAACAACTGTATCGTAAGTGCCACCATAATGGTCACATCTCCGGAGCATCTCAGTGAACTTTTAAGAAAGGTCATGGCTATTCCGTCCGTAAGAAAGGCCTACAGGGTCAATAACTGATGAGAGCGGTAGTGACACGTGTCCTTAGTGCCAGCGTAGAGATAGAAGGCAGCATATATTCAAGTATCGGAAGCGGGCTCCTTGTGCTTGTTGGAAGCGAAGAGGGAGACACTGTGACCGACTATCACTACATATGCGACAAGGTGACAAACTTAAGGATCTTCCACGATGATGAAGGAAAGATGAACAGGAGCATCCGTGAAGTGGGTGGAGAGATAATGATAGTATCTCAGTTCACGCTACTTGGGGATGCAAGAAAGGGAAGACGCCCGAGCTTCATAAGATCAGGTGATCCTGCGGAAGCAAAGGGAAGATACGAAGAATTTTTAAAGGAATTTGAGAAGGAAGGCATACCTTTCAGGACCGGAGTGTTCCAGGCAGAGATGAAGGTGGCTTCAGTCAACGACGGACCGGTGACCATCCTTCTTGACAGCAGAAAGGTGTTCTGATGATAGAAGTCGACAGGATAGTAAGCGAAGAGATGGATGTGAACACTTACATAGTGTTCGACGATGAGACGATGCATACCATAGTCATCGATCCTTCATTCAGGAGCGACAGGCTCATGAATGTCATAGAGAGCGAAAAGCTCGATGTGAGAGCCATACTGCTTACACATGGACATTTTGATCACATAGCTGGTGTGGACATGATAAGGAAAGAGACCGGAGCTCTGGTTTACATCTCACAGGCAGACAGGGAGATGCTTACAGATCCTGTGCTCAATGCATCTGCCATGGGAGGGCTGGAGCTCACATGCAGGCCTGCCGACAGGGTACTGAGACAGGAGATCATGGATATCAACGGCATGGAAGTGAAGACGCTTTTTACACCGGGACATACAAAGGGAAGCGTGTGCTTCTTCATAGGGGACTATCTCTTCACGGGAGATACACTGTTCCATCTTGGCATAGGCAGGACAGATCTTCCGGGTGGGGATTATGAAGCACTCAAGGCATCCCTTGAAAAGCTGAAGCTCATAGACAAGGACTATATAGTTTATCCTGGACACGGACAGAACACATCACTGTTCTATGAGGTAGACAACAATCCGTTCATGGGGGACAGAAGATGGTATATCTGATCACAAACAGTGAAAAGTACTATGCGGATCTCTGCGACGAGATCCGCTTGTTTTATAACGAGAGAAACATACCGATGACTGATAGCGTTCCAATGGAAGGAACTGTCCTTAAGCATGCCCTGAGATATGAAGAGGGAAGGATAATCAATACTTCAGAGCTTTACGAAAACGGCGAAGTGAGATGCGTAAGGACCGTGGTCCTGCCTGACGGAGAGTTCACAGAGCTTGAGAGGACAAGGGCAGAAAAGCATGGAGCAAAGAATTCCATATACATGGTACTTGCAGACCATACAGGCATAAGAAGACCATGGGGATCCCTTACAGGAGTAAGGCCTTCAAAGATGTACCGTGACCTTGTAAGGAACCTGGGAGCAGCGGAAGCTGACAGACGCATGAGGGAGGAATACTTCCTTTCAGAAGAGAAGCTTTCGCTTTTAAAGCAGATATATGAAGTTCAGGAACCGTTCATAGACAGCAATGAACCGGGCAGGGACATCGACATCTATGTGGGCATACCGTTCTGCACCAGCAGATGCTCATACTGTTCCTTCTTCTCACTCCTTGCATCAAAGGATGGCGGGAAGGAGCATTCATATGTGGATGCACTCATAAGAGAGATAGATGCCTCTGCAGACATGCTT
>CACZNR010000060.1 GCA_902782475.1 uncultured Eubacteriales bacterium | reverse complement strand
TATCCCGGTATAGGCCTCATAGTCAGCCATCATGTCTATGAGCCTGTTCCTTGCCGCATCAAGGTTGGTCTTTGCCACCGTCTTGAGTTCTTCATCTGCAAAAAGGAGATTGTATCCATCTATGAAGACATATCGCTTCTTGTTTGGGTCATATCCCTTTATAACACTGCTGTACTTATATTCCGAAGACCTGTACTGTTTTCTTCTCTTTTCACCTAATTCCCTGTTCAGTATCTCTTCGACCTGCTGCTCGTCAAGGCTGATCTGCCTGTGGACTTTTCCCATGACCATTCCGTCATTTTTCTCAAGGAAACGATCCATATGCATATATTTTTCAACTTCATTCCATTTTACATGGAATCCTGCCCCATGCTTGAAGAATATGGAATCTGCGGGATTCTCTGTATCCCTTTCAGGATCATAGCCTATGCCTTCAAGAACAGCATCAGGGTCATGGGCCTCCCTGTAGCTGTCAAAGGATGTACTGAGCCTTCCTTTTCCCGAAGTATAGAACATCACTTTTGCTGAATATCCCTGCATCTCACTGACCGGGCAATACCCGCGTATCAGGCTCTCCTCTTCATTAAGAGCAAGTATCTCAAAGTCACCCTTCATGTTCCTTATATCTGTTATGGCTCTTCCGACCTGACCGGTAGGAAGTCTAAGTTCATAGTAATAATATGGTTCCAGTATCATGGAATCGGCTTTCATGAGTCCCTGTCTGAAAGCCCTGCGGGTAGCTTCCCTTATGTCACTGCTGTCTGTATGGGAAAGGCTCACTCTGCCTCCCATAAGATATATGTTAAGATCTGTTACAGGAAAATTGCCCAGTACTCCGGTAAGCCTGGTGTTTTCTAGATAATCTATTATGTCGGACTGCCAGTTCTTGTCCAGTTCATCTGTCGGACACCTGGAACTGATGCTTATGCCACTGTTTATCCTGCTTCCTTCAAGTATCAGATGGACTTCAGCATAGTGTCTTATAGGTTCATAATGGCCTATTCCTTCCACCTTGTCCCTTATGGTCTCCTTATACAGGACCTTTCCTGCCTTTATGCTGCATTCCACATTGAACCTGTTCCTTATGAGCTCCTGCAGGATCTCTATCTGCACATCACCCATGAGCTGAACGAAAACTGCATCATAGACTTCATCATATGAGAAGCGAAGGAGCGGATCCTCCTCTTCCAGTTCATGGAGCTGCCTCAAAAATACCGTAAGGTCCACATGTTCTTCAGGTTCTATACTGTAAACGAAGACCGGTTCTGACACTGTCCGTATGGATTCCTCTCCTTCTCCCAGTCCCTGACCTGCATATGTGGATGTCAGACCAGTTACTTCTACTATGCTTCCCTGGGGAGCATCGCTTATCTGGACGAACCTTTCTCCGTTGTATTCTCTTATGCCCGTTATCTTTTCACTGTACTCTTTTCCTTTTGTATCGGTATACCGGATCTCATCACGTACCGACAGCTTTCCGCCTGTTACCCTCAGATGTGTGAGCCTGTTGTTCCTATCATCTCTGGATATCTTAAAGACTCTTCCCGAAAAAGTATCTCCTGTACTGCTGTCAGGTCTCAGTATGCTGACGACCTTCAAAAGCTCATCTATGCCCTGAAGCTTCAGGCCGGAACCGAATATGACAGGAACGGCCTTTCCCTGCAGGAAGTATCCCTTCAATGAGGAAAGTTCTATCGTGCCCTTTTCAAGATAGTTTTCGAGGACTTTTTCATCCACAGTTGCTATTTCCTCACAGCATGACGGAGATACGAAAAGTCTTTCCTGATGGTTTTCCATTGTAAACAGCTCGTCTCCAAGGTCCTTTCTGATATCAGAAAAGATCTCCTCTTCAGAGGAATTTGCCAGATCCATCTTCGTTACAAAAATGACGGCAGGTCTTCTGTAGCTTTTTATGAGCCGCCACAGAGTCTCCCCGTGAGCCTGGATACCGTCCTTGCCGCTGACAACGAATACTGCGATGTCTGTTACAGGAAGCACCCTTTCTGCTTCAGACACAAAATCCACGTGTCCCGGTGTATCAAGTATCGTATATCTGGCATCGTCAAGGATAAAGCTTGCCTGCTTTGAAAAGATGGTGATCCCTCTCCTCCGCTCAAGCTCATGACTGTCAAAAAGTGAATCCCTGTGATCCACTCTTCCAAGCTTTCTTATGGTTCCCTGTTCATAAAGCAATGCCTCACATAGCGTGGTCTTCCCTGCATCCACGTGGGCAAATATGCCAAGACTTACCTGTTGCAAATGATGCTCCTAAAAAAAGATATTATAATTTTACAATTTATATGCTCTTCAGAAAATAGGTTTGTATCAAAAAAGGATGGACACCCGTCCATCCTCTGTCTCATGCCTTTCCTTCAGATCCGCAGAGCTTTATCTTTTCCATGCACAGTTCCCGGACAGCATCCCTGGCCGGTCCCATGAATTTTTTAGGATCTATCACACTTTCATCCAGAAGTGCCTTCCTCACCGCCTGCGTGGCTGCATAGCGCAGTTCAGTTGCCACGTTGAGCTTTGCTATCCCCGTATTTACTGCTCTTCGTATCATATCATCCGGTATGCCTGAACCGCCATGCAGTACAACAGGAACACTGACCATCCTGTTTATCTCCTCCAGCAGTTCAAAATTAAGATGCGGTTCTCCCTTATAGAAGCCATGCTTCGTCCCTATTGCTGCTGCAAACATTGCAACTCCGGTCTCTTTTTCGAATCTTACTGCCTCCTCGGGTCTCGTATACTGAACTTCTCCCTCCAGTGAATCTTCCTTTCCTCCGATCGTACCCAGCTCACCTTCCACCGGTACCCCATAGGTATCAGCCAGCTTCACGACTCTTGCCGTAAGCTCTATATTCTCATCAAGAGAAAGCTTGGAACCATCTATCATGATGGATGAATATCCGTCCTCAAGTGCCTGTCTGCAAAGTTCATAACTGCTGCCATGATCAAGATGCAGGCTTACCGGGATCCCTGTCCTTTCTGCCAGCGCCTTTACTATGGCACTTGCCTCAAAAGTCCTCATGTATTTCAGTGTGGACGGGGTGGTCTGTATGATCACAGGAGACTTCATCTCTTCGCATGCACTGATGATAGCCTGTATCATCTCAAGATCTTCAGCATTGAATGCAGGTACTGCGTACCCGTTCTGCTTTGCTTTTCTTACCATTTCTCTGCTTGTAGTATACATATCATCTTCCCGTCATCTTTCTTATTTTTTCCCAGGTTATCCTGCCTTCCATAGGCCCGAAATTTGCAGTGTTGATGGCTGCTGCAGCTGAAGCCGTTTCAAGAGCTTCTTCGATCCCCTTTCCAAGGAGCAGGCAGCTTATGAAAGCGCCGTCAAACGTGTCTCCGGCTCCTGTAGGATCCACTGCGTCGACTCTGTATATTCCGTGACTCCAGCTGTTATCCCTTGTATAGCAGGTGGCACCGTTACTTCCGTCCTTAACCACTATCATATCCATCTTTTTATACCTGTCAAAATAGCAGCTGACTGCTTCCGCCACGGTCTCCTTTCCTGAAAACTGCAGAAGTTCACTTTTTCCCGGCATGAACAGATCCGTATGCTCTGTTATCTTCTCTATCCTGGAATTTACATCCGGATCCTTCATGAGTTCAGGTCTGATATTAGAATCAAAGGATATCCTTGCTCCCTTTTGTGAAGCAAGTTCCATGGTCTTAATTATCCTTTCTCCAAAGTCTCTGTCAGCCATGACAGAACAACCCATTATATGAAAATACCCTGTGTCTTCGAGAAATTCCTCTTCAGGTACAGGTGCCTTCACTGCAGGTGTATTTCCTATATGGAATATGAACTTCCTGTCACCTGATGAATCATAGGATACGAAGGCGCAGCCGGTGGAGATGTTTTTATCCACAAGTATCTTGTCTGTATCCACGCCATCTTCTGCAAGCCTTTTTCTCAGTACTTCCCCGAAGTCATCATCCCCGACACCGCTTATCATTGCAGCAGGGATGCCAAGCCGTGCTACAGCATCGATGAATATGGCCGGAGCTCCGCTTGGAAAAGGTCCACGGAAATATCCCGGTTCTGACAGCGGACTGTCCGTCCTGTCCCTCATGATCTCTACTATGGCTTCTCCCATGGTAACTACTTTCATAATCTCTCCCTTTCTGCTATAAAAGAAAGGAGCGATCTGCTCCTTTCTTCTGAAATCATATCCCTGTTATTCAACTGTTACTGATTTTGCAAGGTTCCTTGGCTTATCCACGTCACAACCCTTGAATACAGCCGTATAGTATCCGTAGAGCTGATATGGAAGAACTGCCAGGAGCGGAGCAAACAGATCATCTATGTCAGGCACTGTAAGAACAAGGTCTGAATCCTTTTCAAACTGTTCCCTGTATCTGTCCTGAGTCATGGCAACTACATATGCACCTCTTGCCTTTACTTCCTTTATATTGCTTATGACCTTTTCTATCAATGGCTTCTGTGTAGCCAGGGCCATGACAAGAGTATTGTCCTCTATGAGGGCTATAGGTCCATGCTTAAGTTCTCCTGCTGCATAGGTCTCTGAATGGATATATGACAGCTCCTTGAGCTTCAGTGAACCTTCCATCATAAGTGCATAGTCTATGCCTCTTCCGATGAAGAACTCGTTTACATCTCCAAACCTCATGGATGCAAGATGCTGTATCTCTTCCTTCTTGTCCAGCACCATTTTCATGAGATCCGGTATCTTCTGAAGGTCCTTGACGAATCTGTCATACTCTTCCTGTGACATCTCACCTCTCATACGTGCTATCTCCGCACCTATCATGTAAAGGCAAAGGCACTGGGTGGTGTAACCCTTTGATGTTGCAACAGCTATCTCAAGCCCTGCCTGGGTATGCATGGTGAAATCTGCTTCCCTTGATATGGTACTGCCCTTGACATTGGTAATGGCAATGACCTTAGCTCCCTTGCTCTGTGCTTCCCTAAGAGCAGCTATGGTGTCTGCTGTCTCACCGGACTGACTGATGACGATGAAAAGATCCTTCTTTGAAAGAAGAGGTGACGGCATCCTGTATCTGAACTCAGAAGCCACATCAACAGATACCGGGATCCTTGCTATGTTCTCTATGACATATTTTCCAAGTATGCCCGCATGATATGCACTTCCGCATGCAACTATATGTATGCCTTCTATGTCATTTATATATTCTTCTGTTACGTTTATCTCTGAAAGATCTATCTTTCCGTCCCTCATCCTTGCCATGAGAGTATCATGCATGGCAACAGGCTGTTCATGGATCTCCTTGATCATGAAATGTTCCCAGCCGCCTTTTTCTGCCTGTGATACATCCCAGTCTATGGTGAAAGGTTCCTTGTGCACTCTGTTTCCAAGGACATCATAGATCTCTATGTTATCTGCAGTTATCTCAGCGACTTCACCGTCATCCAGCAGATATACATCCTTGGTATATTCCAGTATGGCCGGAAAATCTGATGCGATCAGATTCTCGTCTTTTCCTATTCCTATTACCAGCGGACTGTCTTTCCTTGCTGCAACTATCCTGTCAGGCTCCTTTAAAGTTATGACTCCGAGTGCATATGATCCTTCCAGCATCTTGATAGTCTTCATGACTGCACTCTTGAGGTCGCCTTCGTACATGTAATTTACAAGGTGTGCAACGACTTCAGTATCAGTCTCGGATACGAAATGTATGCCCTTTGAGATGAGCCAGTTCTTTAACTTTGAAAAGTTCTCTATGATCCCGTTATGAACAACGGCGATATCACCGGCGGTGTTTGTATGAGGATGTGCATTTATATCCGATGGTTCACCATGGGTCGCCCACCTTGTATGTCCTATTCCTATGGTATCTTCGGCAACGACATCCCCTAATTTCTCACGGAGATTTGAAAGCCTTCCCTTTGCCTTGATGACTTTCATCTGGCCATCCTTTACAAAAGCCACTCCGGCACTGTCATATCCCCTGTATTCCAGCTTACCAAGTCCTCCCAGAAGAACAGGAAGAACGTCTTTCTTACCAACATAACCTACTATTCCACACATATGTATAACCTCACTTGATATCTCCAATAAGAGCTGCGATCCTATTGGCATAGACAGTTATCTCATCTATGTCTTCACCTTCCAGCATGACCCTTACCAGTGGTTCTGTTCCCGATGGTCTTATGAGCACTCTGCCCTTTCCATGCAGTTTTTCTTCCACGCTGCGTATCTCTTCCGACAACACGGCATTTTCCCTGTAGTGTTCCTTCACATGGTCATTGACCTTGACGTTCACAAGGACCTGAGGAAGTATCCTGATGTCTGAAGCAAGGACAGAAAGCTTTTTTCCGTATGCTACAAGCACCTCAAGCAGAGACAGTGCTGTCAGCATGCCGTCTCCTGTAGTATTCCTGTCAAGAAGTATAACGTGACCTGACTGTTCTCCTCCCAGATTATATCCGCTCCTTATCATCTCCTCCAGGACATATCTGTCTCCGACTGCGGTCTCAACAAATTTTATGCCCTGTTCAGCAAGATAGAGCTTCAGCCCAAGATTGGACATGACCGTTCCAACCAGTGTGTCTTTTTTCAGAAGGCCCTTGTTCTTCATGAAAACTGATATGATACCCATTACGGTATCCCCGTTTACTATCTCACCGTTCTCATCCACGGCAATAAGTCTGTCAGCATCTCCGTCAAAAGCCAGGCCTATATCGGCACCGCTCTTTTTGACCAGTCTCTGCAGCTTTTCAGGATGTGTGGAACCACAGGAATCATTTATATTGTTCCCGTCAGGTGTATTGCCCATTGATATGACTTCCGCTCCAAGATCAGAATAAAGAACAGGTGCGATATATGATGCAGCACCATTAGCCGCATCAATGGCGATCTTAAGTCCATCAAGTCTTGTTCCGACACATGTCTTGAGAAAATCAAGATAATCCCTGAATGCTTCAGGCTTATCCTGTTTATGACCAACATCGACTCCTTCAGGAAGGGTATCCGTCATTCCCTTTTCCATCATCAGTTCGATCTCATCCTCGATCTCGTCAGCCAGTTTATAGCCTTCTGCATTGAATACTTTAAGGCCGTTATACTCGACCGAATTATGTGATGCGCTTATAACAATGCCTGCATCGGCTTTATAGAATCTTGTAAGATATGCAACGGCAGGAGTAGGTACTACTCCCAGGGTCTCTGCGACCGCTCCGGCTGAACATATACCAGCTACCAGGGCGCTTTCAAGCATATCACCTGATATCCTGGTATCCTTTCCTATGAGTATCCTGGCCTGATGTGCAGTCCTGTTGAACTTTATTGCAACTGCCTGTCCAAGTTTGTATGCCAAGATACTATCCAAACTACGATTGGCTATCCCTCTGATGCCATCTGTTCCGAATAATCTTCCCATTTTAGATACCTGATTTTTTAGTTATTTTAATTTGATGTTGGCATGGGCTTCCATGGCGGCAATGGCACCATCTGATGCAGCCGTCACAACCTGTCTTAAGGACTTTGTCCTGACATCTCCTGCAACAAAGACATTGTCGATATTCGTCTTTGTATTCTCTGATGCTATAACATAACCATGGGAATCCAGATCAACCTTTCCCTTTAATAAATCAGTTCCTGGAATATGACCGGCAGCAACGAAAACACCCGCTACATCAAGGATGCTCTCCTCTTCCGTTCTGACGTTTCTGACCTTGAGTCCTTCCACTTCAAACCTGCCCTGTATCTCCACAGGGACCGTCTCCTTTACGAAATGGATATTGGATCTTGCTTCAGCCAGCTTTACGAGATACTCCTGTGCCCTGAAGGCATCTCTTCTGTGAATCAGATATACATCTGATGCCATCTCAGAAAGATATAATGCATCTTCAAACGCAGTATCTCCTCCACCTACCACAGCTACAGGCAGACCTCTGAAAAATGCACCGTCACATGTAGCACAGTATGAAACTCCCATTCCTGAAAGCTCCTGTTCCCCAGGTATCTCAAGCTTCCTCGGGCTTACACCCATGGCAAGTATGACACTTCTGGTTTCATATACAGCACCTTTTGTGATGACTTTCTTTACATCTCCCTCAAGCTCAAGATCGGTCACTTCATCAAGTATGAACTCCCCTCCGAAGCGTTTTGCCTGGGCAAGGATGGCAGCTGCGAAATCAGCTCCCGAGATCCCGTTCTCAAAGCCCAGATAATTCTCAAGCTTGTGTGTCTGTGATATCTGTCCACCTGCCACAGCCTTTTCTATGACAGCTGTCTTAAGTCCTGCGCGTTCTGCATAGATGGCGGCTGAAAGTCCTGCCGGACCTCCTCCAATAATAATAACGTCTAACATATTCACTCCTAAGGATTAATCAACGCTATTCTAACATAGAATAGAATTTGTGTCTATTTCAGCACCTGTACACCATATATCGTTGGAAATGCGTATCAGTGTTCAATTCTCCTCTGACATCCATGCTAAATTCAGACTATCTCATAAAAGCTGTATTGTCCTGATCCCAGTCTCAGATCGATATACTTTTCCGGTTCTTCAGGAACATGGGATACTGCATCTCCTGCCACAGTTGGCTCAGGATATCTTATAAAGTCCTCATATCTCTCTCCGGTCTCGATATTTACTATAGCTTGCGCTTCTCCCCTTACATGTATCCTTATGACTGAAGGATAGAATTCCATGTTGTGTATGCCGAAGACATTGTTGTCATACTCATAGAAGCAGACTTTGTCCTCTGAGGATACAAAGACTTTCCTTCCTACTGTCATGTGTCTGGCCATTGCATCAATGACTCCTCCCGGGATGTTATATATATCTGCATAGTTCATAGGTACATTCAAAAGGAATACCTGGCCTTTGCTGTAATCCTCTTCATTGAAGAAAGGAGCGTTGAACTGCCTGTCATTGAGGCTCACGTCTATCCAGCCTGCATTATCCTTGTTGATTATAACTTCTATCTCAACATCTCCATGTGCCTTGAAGACTCCGCTCTCCGCAGCATGATTCCTGTCTCCTGTCATATATTCAGACCCACGCATCAGTCTCCCTGTTATCTGAAGGTTCGTATACTCCTGTATGCCTCTGTCCCAGGTATCGTGCAGGAAGCCATTTGTCATTATGACTGTTCCGCCCTTTGACAGATATGTCCTGAGCTTATCAATGATTCCCGGATTCTTTGCAGAACTGGATGTAAGAAGCATGGAAGGAGCATCCATGTCAAACTCCTGTTTCGGCTCAAATGCCAGTCCTCTCATCCCAAAATAGTTATATACCATGTCCTCCCCGTCAGAGTTGAATGGCTCATATACTGCTATCCCGCAGGGAGTTCCCAGTCTGTCCCTTATCCTGTCCATCCTGTAGAGATCTTTTCCAAGCGGAGGAAGATTAAGATTGTCAGGCTGAACGAAGTCCCTGAAATTCCACAGCATTACCTCTTTCGTTCCTGCAAAAACTGTCTGTTCTACCTGTTCCAGGAACACATTTATACTGTGTCCGGAGCCACCTGAATCTATCCATCCACCCCCGTTCTTTCCAGGAGCGGCATTCTCCATCCATCTGAAGATGCTGAAGGAATGATATCTCTGGAAATGCTGCATGTCATAGTCCGGAAGTCTGGTCTCAGTTCCGGTATATACCTCATCGAATATATCCCTCTGAACCTGCGGATCGTAACCTGTTTCATGATAGCTCTTGTACCATGCAGGATACTTGATGATGAAATTGAGTTCAGGATTTATCTTATGAGCCATATCGACCATTTCCCTGGACAGGTCTGCCATCATCTGGCGTCTGTATTCATTCCAGCTCCTGCTGCCTTTTGCCGCTATGCATTTATCACACCTGCATGCCGTAAAGAAGAAATCGTCCAGTATGATCTCATCAAAGGTTTCAGCCAGATCACGTATGTATCCAAGAAATACTTCTCTGTGCTCAGGATCCGTGTAGCAGAACGTATCAAATATGGATGGTTTTCTTTCTCCCACAGTTCCGGTAGGTACTATGGCACCCGAGGTCTTCAGCCCATAGCTTTCAAATATCTCCTTGAAATGAAGGAGCCTGTCCTTTGGTATGGTCACCTTTCCCCTGTGATTCTCCACAAACATCTTCTCCAGGGGAGCATATGACATGAAATGTTCTATATCCTTTTTAAGCTGTTCATCTGTCACCTTGTCCAGATAATATGCATATGCATATGTTGCAAGATGAAAATTCCTGTACCGTTCCATTTTCCCTTTCCTTTCTTTCGAGATCTATATTTCAGGAATGCTTCCGCCGTTCTGAAGCTTCCTGATAGTATCCAAAATCATCTCTGCGGCATGCTTATGTGACTGTCTCCCCGGATGGAATCTCGAACCGAACTCCTCTTTCCTTGTTTCAGGTAGCGAAACATAGAATGCCTTATTATCTCCGGTCTCCCTCCTGTACGAATGAACTGCATCCTTGAGTGTCTCATCAAGCCTTCCCCTGATCATACCATAGCACCAGATCAGCATGGCATCAGGATGGATCTTTCTCAGTTCCTTAAGAAATGAGACGACAGCACCGGATATGTCAGAGAGAGCTTCCTCTTTTACCGAGCCATCCTCGTTTATCTTTACAGGACAGGTCCAGTCCTTGTCTTCCACATACTGGCCTGACATGTCTATGCTGCCTGAATCATTCGTCCCAAGATTGATTATCACGATGTCAGGTCTGAAAAGGGAATGATCCCATTTTTCATGTGAACCTGTAACATCGTCATATATGCTGTCCGTCACTCCGCACACCTGGCCGTAATACTGAGGCATGCTTTCCTTCGTCATTCCGCACCATCCGCTGTATACCCCGTATCCGCACATACTGAACAGAGCCGCATCAGCGTCAAGCTCCTTTGCGATTATGGAATGATAGCTCCCATCCACCGCAAACATTGCCCCGGTATTCGACATCTCACCGTAGGCACCATGAAGTCCTTCCCCTGAAGTTATGCTGTCTCCGATGAATTCAATTCTGACGGGTCTCTTTTCCATTTGGACAGGATCTGCATCAGCTCCTATCCCGAGTATACGGAACATTTCCCTCTTATCACTCGGATGCGGCTGGGTACACTTTATGAATCTTATG
Organism: uncultured Eubacteriales bacterium; assembly: GCA_902782475.1. Taxonomy (GTDB): domain Bacteria; phylum Bacillota; class Clostridia; order Christensenellales; family Christensenellaceae; genus QANA01. Next base: position 7,735 of record CACZNR010000060.1, on the reverse strand, counting down.
TTCCTAACTTTTCCGGGATCCATCTTTCTCAGTATATATATCCTGCTCACACCTTTATCGACCATCCGCTTCTGGCTGAGCACACCATCAACATATATCTCCACCCAGGGCTCATATTTCTCGAAATCCGTTTCCACATCGATATACATCTCCGTCGCCGGTGTATCAAGGTCTATGCCTGAAGCGGTCCAGAAGAGATTGAGTTTTCCTTCTGTATATGTGGTCCTCCCGAGTATCTTTACGTTTTTTGATTCCCCTATACTGATCCTTTCCATATTTAAACCTCAGTTATCCGCTTATCAAAGCCTTATGACCGCGATCCCCTTAAGAAGGAGGTTTGCAGTCCTGTATCCGAATGTATCGATTATCCTGATACATCCGTTCTCCACGACATGATCCACTCCACATTCCAGGATACCTGACGGATGTCCTATCCGAAGGCTCTTAGGATCCGTTTTGCCATCAAGGACCCCATTTACTATACTTCCGTCTATCACCGCTGCCGCTGCAGTACACATTGCCCCTGTCATTGCATAACTCGGATGGGCTTTCTGCATGGACATCATGTGAGATATGATATCTATCTGTTCGGCCTTGATCTCTGTTCCGTCAGTGGCTGTATAATCATCCTTTTCCGCTACATATGTCATCTTGGGCACTCCAGGAGTTTCCCATGCTGCTTTTGCAGGATCATCAGTAAGACCCAGCCTTACAGCGGCAGTGCCTCTGACTTTTTCAAGAAGTTCCAGCTTACGGGGATCCGAATCTATCTCCCCCGGGATCTCTTTTCCGGTGAGTCCCAGGTCTTTTGCTCTCACAAATACCAGCGGATTTGCTGCATCCACTATGGATGCCTCTATCCTGCCAAACCCTGGTACATCAAGGATGTCTACAGGGTTTCCTGTAGGAAGGAGCCCCTTGCCAAGTGTCCCGGAAGGATCCAGGAACCTCATCTTCACAGGGGCTGCCTTCCCAGGTACCCCGGCTATGTGAAGGTCTCCATAATAATCCACTATTCCTCCGGGTGTCTGCACATCTTCCACTATGATCTTATCTGTATTGGTATTGTATACTCTTACTACGGTAACAGGATCCTTCGCTTCAATAAGGCCCGCTTCCACTGCAAAGGGTCCCACCCCTGATGAGATGTTGCCGCAATTACCACGATAGCTCACGATCGGTTTGTCCACCGATACCTGGGCGAAGGTATAATCCACATCCGCATCAGTCCTGTCCGATCTTTTTATTATGGCTACTTTACTTGTTACTGACTGAGCTCCACCAAGTCCGTCTATCTGCTTTTTATCCGGGCTCCCCATGAGGCGCAGGAGTATCCTGTCCCATTCCTTCCTTTCTGCAGGCATATCCTTCTCAAGGATATATATGCCTTTGCTGGTTCCACCCCGAAGGATCGATACAGGCAATTCAAGTATCTCATGTTTGTTAGATGTCATATGGCTTCCCTCCGTAAAAATGAATGATCATATCTCTAAGATTAATTATATCTGGCTTTTTGAAACATTGTATATGAATTATGTGTGATTAGACAGGATCATGTTGCTCTGTTTCATTTTCTTTTTCTGTCTTACCCATGAAAGATGAAAATGTGCATAATATTACCCCTGTTGTTGCAGCGATTGACAGAAATATTTTTCCCTTTGTTCCTGAGAGATATTCAAAAAACAGCCCCATATCATTGATATGAAAAACAGCTTTACCGATGACATCCCTGTACATGACTTTTCCAAGGTCTTCCCTGGTATTGGCATCTCCTTTGGTAGTCAGTTCATGCGTCTCTCTCAGATTTGTCACTACCCTGTGTATAATTACAGTATCTCCAGCCCTGAAGGCTATGACATCTCCTGCAGATATTTCCAGCGGATCAGCATGCCTTAATACCACAAGACTGTTTACAGGAACAGAAGGTTCCATGCTTCCGCTGATAACAGAATATACTTCACAATCAAGAACTCTGAGAACTGCCAGAGGAAGCATGAGCAATATTACAGATATGAGCAGGATCAGCCCTGTGACTTTAAGGGATCTTTTCATTTAATCACCTTCAAAAGATTATAGTAAATACAAAGTTAGTATATACAAAAAATAGCCTGATGTCATCTGACATCAGGCTAACATATATTCTTGAAAGATCAGAATTTTCCGGCCTTAGCTGCTTCTTCTATTGAAACTGCTGTGGAAACTGTCATGCCGACCATAGGGTTGTTTCCTGCTCCGATAAGACCCATCATCTCAACATGTGCAGGAACAGAAGATGAACCGGCAAACTGTGCATCACTGTGCATACGGCCCATTGTATCTGTCATTCCATATGAAGCAGGGCCTGCTGCCATGTTATCAGGATGGAGAGTACGTCCTGTACCACCACCGGAAGCAACTGAGAAGTATTTCTTTCCTGCTTCTATCCTTTCCTTTTTATATGTTCCGGCAACTGGATGCTGGAATCTTGTAGGGTTGGTTGAGTTTCCTGTTATTGAAACGTCAACGTTCTCTTTCCACATGATGGCAACACCTTCCTGAACATCGTTTGCACCGTAGCAGTTTACCTTTGCTCTTGGTGAATCAGGATCCTTTGAATAGCACTTTCTGTAAACTTCTTCCAGTTCTCCTGTGAAGTAGTTGTATTTTGTCTCAACATAGGTAAATCCGTTGATCCTTGAAATGATCTGTGCTGCATCCTTTCCAAGTCCGTTAAGGATGACACGAAGTGGCTTTGTCCTTACCTTGTTGGCTTTTTCAGCAATACCTATAGCACCTTCAGCTGCTGCAAACGACTCATGTCCTGCAAGGAATGCAAAGCACTCTGTATCCTCTTCAAGGAGCATCTTTCCGAGGTTTCCATGTCCAAGACCAACTTTTCTTCTGTCTGCAACTGATCCAGGGATGCAGAAAGCCTGAAGTCCGATACCGATAGCTGCTGCTGCATCGGCTGCTCTGCGGCAGTTCTTCTTTATAGCAATAGCTGCTCCTACAGTGTAAGCCCATTTTGCATTCTCAAAGCAGATAGGCTGGATACCTTCTATAAGATGGTATACATCAAGTCCTGCAGCTTCTGTGATCTCCTTGCATTCTTCAATTGAAGAGATACCATATTCCTTCAGTACTGCAAGTATCTGAGGTTCTCTTCTTTCATATGATTCAAATAATGCCATATTAATTTCCTCCTCCTAATCACTCACGTCTTGGGTCAACGAGACGGGCTGCATCTGCTACTCTTCCATACTGTCCTGAAGCCTTTTCAAGTGCAGTATTTGCATCATCTCCAGCCTTGATGAAATCCATCATCTTTCCGAAGTTTACATACTTGTATCCGATGATCTCATCATTCTCATCAAGAGCGATCTTTGTGATATATCCGTCTGTAAGTTCAAGATAACGCGGTCCCTTTGCAACTGTACCGTATGTGGTACCTATCATTGAACGGCCACCTTTTCCAAGGTCCTCAAGACCTGCACCGATCTGAAGTCCGTCTTCAGAGAATGCGCTCTGTGTTCTGCCGTATACGATCTGAAGGAACAGTTCTCTCATGGCTGTATTTATAGCGTCACATACAAGGTCTGTATTGAGTGCTTCAAGTAATGTAAGTCCCGGAAGTATCTCTGCAGCCATAGCAGCTGAGTGAGTCATACCTGAACATCCGATAGTCTCTACAAGAGCTTCCTGAATGATGCCATCCTTAACATTGAGGGAAAGCTTGCATGTACCCTGCTGTGGTGCACACCAGCCTATACCATGTGTATAACCTGAAATATCCTCGATTTTCTTAGCCTGTACCCATTTTGCTTCTTCTGGAATAGGAGCTGCACCGTGGTGAACTCCCTGAGCAACAGGGCACATATTCTTAATTTCTGTTGAGTAAATCATATAATCCTCCTCGTTTTTTCTGATCAACCAAAGAATTCAAATAACACTAATATTTTCACACATTGATGGGCATTTTACAAGAAAATAAGAGCTTAAAAATCTCTTTTTGACCCGGTAGAAACTGTCCCCCGGAAAAATATGTTATCCTGTACATAACATAATGTATAATCTTGATATGCAAAAGAAAAAGGTGACTGGTAAACATGCAGATATATCTCTTAAGACATGGAACAACTGAGTGGAATTCTGAGCACAGAATACAGGGGCATACTGACATCCCTCTTGACAGCATCGGCCTTAAAATGGCAGAAGAAACAGGGAAGGCACTTCATGATATGGGGATCGCTTTTGACCTTGTCTACTCCAGTCCTCTTTCACGTGCCACTGAGACTGCGAGGCTCGTATCACGTTCAGAGAGCATCATGACCGACAACGACCTGATGGAGCTTTCGTTCGGCAACTTCGAAGGAAAGATAACCACCAGTATGACAGATGATCCGGCCTCCTTTTTCAGATACTTCAAAACGGATCCGGTCAGATATAACGAACACATAATAAAACTTGGAGTTTCTGACTATGAAAGCCTCGACCATTTATGTGAAAGGGCGGATCACTTCCTTAAGGAAAAAATGGAACCTATCGTAAAGGATGGTTCCATTTCAAAAGTACTTATCTCAGGTCACGGTGCCATAAACCGGGCCCTTATGCTGATGATGGGAAGATCACGGGATCTCAGTTCCTTCTGGGGAAGTGGCCTTCAGCCAAACTGTGGCATCGATGTCATATCCTGCTCGTATGATTCAGGCATCGTTATTTATGACATCTCTCAAAAAAGCAACATCTACTATTCCAGTGAACTGATGGACTCTGTGACTCCGCTTCTTTAATCCTCACTGTCGAATATAGCTTTCTTTTCGATCAGATCCCCGTATTCAGCCTTCCATTCCTTATGAGGTTCAGAAACATCATATGAAGAAAGGGCTTCCTTTTCCATATCGATGGTGATCATCATGTCATAACGGTTCTCCCTGTCGATGCAGCATGTTTTGACTTCTACGGCGTTGATCCCCTCAATGGCCAGAGTCCTTTCAAACAGAGCCTTTACAGGCACTTTGATCTTTTCCGCAACAGTTTTGTCCTTGAATTTAACTATGATGTAATGCTTCATTATCTGTTACCTCAGTTGTCGGCTCTGTTGTAGCCATTCTTCATGTGAAGGCTGGCATCATGCAGCACCTTGTTGAGAGTATCTATGGTCTTTTCCTTTGCCATGCCAGCAAGTTCTGTATTTGCCTTTTCTGCAAGAGAGAAATCCTTGGTATCCATCATCTTTCTGTCGTATTCACGGATTATCCTTCTTCCCTCAACGGCAACCTGATTCTGGTATCTCTCCACATTCTGGATACTTGTATTATAGTTTGCATCGGCAAATGCCCCTATCAGTCTGCTTCCCCAGTAGAAGTTCTCTGTTGAGGTATCAAGAGTCACATCTGAAAGATAAGCAGGCATCTTTGAAACGTTTGTATATACCGGAAGGAATGCACCGAAAGTAGTGGATCCAAAGCATATCCATTCAATTCCCTTAATCTCATCAGGCACATTGCTCCTGATCTGACAAATGGATGTAACTCCGGTCCTGTTGATCCCTATGGATCTGTACATGCCTCTCTTTCCACTGTCATGATTCAGATATGGGTTATAAGGAGTCCCCTGATAATGGGATGACAGGATAACGGCAAAATCTTCCACTGTTACCTTTCTGTCCGGCACCAGACACCATGGAATGTCATCACTTTCAGGCGTGAACTCTGCGTTCTCACCATCCCATGAATACGAATATGGTGCAAGATATCTTCCCATGAACCATGCTCTTGGTGTGTTATAGATATGATCCATGTCAGAGTGGGATCCGAATATGTCCCTTGGATTAAACTGACCGTCCTGGTTGCAATCAAGGTCATTCTTTTTTATGAACTCCAGAAGATCTGATGAACACATATTCTCTTTTTTCTCACCGAATGCATCCTCGATGTCAAAGCTGTCCATTCCAAACTGATTCGGATTGATAACGCACATGTCATCAGGGACCTTTCTGGCCATCCAGTGGTGTCCGCCTATAGTTTCAAGCCACCAGACTTCATTTTCATCGTTGAAGGCTATGCCGTTTGATTCGTATGTTCCATACTTTTCAAGAAGTTCGCCAAGTCTCAGTACTCCCTCTCTAGCACTTCTGATATATGGAAGGACAAGTACTACTATATCCTCTTCTCCTATGCCTCCAGGTATCTCCTTTTCCTTTCTGGTCTTAGCCTTCCTGAGCACTACCAGCGGGTCTGCGGAAAGTACTCTCGGGTTGGATGTTATTGTTTCGGTAGCTGTCATACCGACATTTGCTTCATTGATCCCCGTTGCTGCCCATATTCCATTCTTTGGGTCCACACTTGGAGATGCGGTATAACGCATCGGATTATCCGGAAGATCTATCTCAACATGAGAGATCTTACTTTTATACTTTCTTGGCTGATTTTTTGGCTCAACGACTATCAGTTTCTTCACATCGAAGAACCCGTCGTCTGTCCTTGCTATCAGGGTCGATCTGTCATTGGTTGCATTTTTTCCTGCAAGTATTGTTGTACAAGGCATAATTGATTCTTTTCTCCTTTATTGATTCGATTATTATTATACTCTATGTCATGACTCAACTTATGGTAAAATTTCCGGCCTTTCATCTGCTTCTATACTTATGATCAGCCTTGGAAAAACATCTCATTATAAAAAATCCTTTTACCCGTTGGCCGTGCCTCCTAGACTTTTTTGCCTTTGAATACAGACTCCCAATCAGGAGGTATGTGATCCTCTATTATTATATCTTGTTTTGTAAACGGATGTAATATGTTCACTTTGACTGCACGCAGGCCCATCCTGTCGATCGCATCTGAGGGCATTCCGTATAACCTGTCGTTCAGTATGGGAAACCCGGAGTGTGACAGATGCACTCTTATCTGATGTGTCCTTCCCGTTTCCAGGATACAGGTAACAAGTGAAGCATCTTCTTCCCGTAAATATCCCTCAAATCTGGCATGGGTAACAGCATCCTTTCCCGTTCTTGAAACAAGATACCTCCCTGAATTATGTCTGTCTCTTCCTATAGGAAGATCGATATCCATCCCTTTTTCCGGAAAGTGTCCCTTCACAACAGCCTGATATATCCTTTTTATCAGTTTTTCAGACATCATCTTATCGAGCAGCGGCTGGAAGATCTCTGACTTGGAAAACAGGACTATCCCTTCCGTATCCCTGTCCAGTCTGTGCAATGCATGAGGCTTGATCCCTGTTCCCTCATACATCATATCAACCATGTCAGTAAGTGTATCATCTCCGCTTCCGTCTGTATGTACGAGAAGATCCCTGACTTTATGCACTGCCAGCAGTAATTCATCCTCATACAGGACTGCAGGAGCCCCTGTATATGCTCCAGCTCTTGTTTTGGGGCTGTTCAGCCTGATCCTGACTGTGTTCCCCGCCAAGTCTGTATTTCTCCCGGGTACCGCATCGCCCACAAGAAGAAGCCTATCCTGCATAAGAGAATGCTGTACCTTTTTTGACGGTATCAGGTCATCCAGCAGCTCCTGCACCGTCCATTCATCAAAACGGCCCGATCTGAGGCAGAGCTCATCATTTTCAAAGTGGTAAGAATATATGTTGTTAAGATCCATTGATATAAAATCTTTCTTTCCGGTTAATGTTCGTTTTCATTATTAAAAATTAATGCTGTGCATGTCAAGAGACCTCATCATCTATTTTGCTCTTTAATGAATGGTCTGTTTTTGAGATAATGTTATCAGGATTATAT
>CACZNR010000059.1 GCA_902782475.1 uncultured Eubacteriales bacterium | reverse complement strand
GTCAGATCATTCATGCTTTTTTGCTGCCTTGAGTATAGTTTCGCTGATGAGCTTTGCTCCGTTTCCAAGAGGGCTCTTTTCCATATTCTCTTTCATCATTGGACCTTTTTCGATGAGCTCCTGTACCTTTGCATTAAATGTATCGGAGGTGATATCGTTCTGCATGAGTATCAGAGAGAAGCCTTGCTTCTCAAAGAACTGAGCATTAAGTATCTGGTCTCCACGGCTTGCCTCGAGAGGCAGTGGTATGAGAAGGTTAGGGATCCTGAGTGCAAGTATCTCAAATATAGCATTGCTGCCGGATCTGGATATCATGTAGTCCGTTGCTGCAAATATGTCATCCAGTCCTTCATTTATGTACTCGATCTGTACATAGTGCTGTCTGTCCTTTAATGATTCATTTATCTTGTCTTTGCCACGGATGTGTACCACATTGAAAAGACCGAGCAGATAATCTATGTTCTCATCTACTGCATTATTGACAGCAAGAGCCCCGAGGCTTCCACCCATTATGAGAAGTACAGGCTTGCTTCTGTCCATGTCATATCTTTCAAAGAAGGCTTCGCGGTCTCCTTCAAGTATGCTGGCTCTTATAGGTGCACCTGTAACGATGCATTTTTCCTTCGGAAGGTCCTTAGCGGCAGACTCGAAGGAAAGGCATATTTTTTCTGCCTTCGGAAGGGACAGCCTGTTTGCAAGTCCCGGAGTATAGTCTGACTCGTGTATGACTATAGGTACATTAAGTTTCTTTGCTGCAAAGACAACAGGCACGGAAACATAACCGCCTTTTGAGAACAGTACATCAGGGCGAAGCTTCTTTATATATTTCTTGGCTTCAAAATAACCCTTTATTATCCTGAACGGATCAGTAAAGTTCCTGAGGCTGAAATATCTTCTGAGTTTACCGGAGCTTATTCCGTAAAAGGGAAGGGAATTCTCTTCGATGATGCTCTTCTCAATACCGTCTTTTGATCCGATATAGTAGATATCTGCTCCTGCTTCCTTAAGATATGGAACAAGGGCCAGATTTGGTGTTACGTGTCCGGCGCTTCCGCCGCCTGTCAATAATACTTTCATAGACATAAATATGGGAAGAAACCTAGATTTCTTCCCTTTATCCTTTTCTTATAATATTTCTTTCAGTTCATCGATAGTTGGAAGGTCCATGATATTCTCAGCATATTTTGCATATTCGATGGTTCCTTCTTTGTCAACTATAAACATTGCAGGGAGCTGAAGTTCGTCGCCTTCATACTCTCCGTGTGAGAATCCTGCTTCTGCAGCTGCGGCACCCTTTGCCTTAAGCTTTTCAAGCTGTCCGCCAAGAAGCTCTTCAGCATCCTTTCCGGGCATGATCTCAAATTCCTTATATAAAAGCATGTCAGGATCGCTTATGATCTCGAAAGGAAGCTTTACATCCTTTAATTCCTCTTCAAGAAGAGATTTTTTGCTCTGAAGTACGAATACGATCTGAGCGTCCTTTTCCTTTATCTCTTCATATCTCTGGCTTGCAACATGGATGTCATAACGGCATACTGTGCATCCGAGATATCTAAGGAACCAGAATACTGTCTTCTTTCCTTCCATAAGCTCCTTTGTTGTTGTTTCCCCTTTATAAAGGGTATTGACTTTAACGCATGGGAACTGCTGTCCCTTTACAAGTTTAGCCATACCTTTCCCTCCTAATTTATTTGCATACTTACTTTATCATATTTAATATTCTTTTGTCATTCTATTATAAACTGTCAGGTTTATGAAAACACAGAAGTGTTTAATATTATGGATGTAGAAATTTATGCAGTTTCTATTTATAATTGTTATTATGAAAATTCAGCAAAAGAGAGAGTATACGAAAGTGAGTAAGATTTTACTTAGTTCTGACAGCACATGCGATCTTACGGATGAACTTAAGGACAGATATCAGGTACACTGCTATCCATATCATATAATCCTTGAAGGAAAGGACTATCTTGATAATGTTACCATACATCCTGAGGAGATCTTCCAGGCATATTATGACCGTAAGGCACTTCCGCAGACAACTGCGATCAATACCTTTGAATACAGGGAATATTTTGAAAAGCTCTTCAAGGAGACAGGATGTGACTACATAATACATTTCAATCTCGGCGGAGCTCTTTCAAGCTCATACAGTAACTGCGTTGCAGCAGCAAAGGAAGTGGGAAATGTCTATCCCATAGACTCATTCAATCTTTCCACAGGTACAGGTCTTCTTGTAATAAAGGCAGCTGAGCTCATAGAAAAAGGATATGAGGTCGAGGATGTCGTCAAGGAAGTAGAAGCCATGAGAGGCAAGGTGCATGCAAGTTTCATACTTGATACACTTAAATTCATGAAAGCAGGCGGAAGATGCTCTGCTGTTACAGCCTTTTCTGCAAGCATTCTCAAGATAAAGCCTATGATACTCGTCAACAATGCCGATGGATCAATGGGTGTCGGAAAGAAGTACAGGGGACATCTTAAAAAGGTCCTGGTCAAATATGTAGAGGATACACTTGATTCCTATGAAGATATAGATACATCAAGGATATTCATCACATATTCAAGCCTTGATGACCTTGAGACAGTGGAGCTTGTAAGGAAGGCAATAGCTTCAAAGTATACGTTTGATGAGATACATGTGACCACTGCAAGCAGTACGATCTCCTGCCACTGCGGACCGAACACACTTGGTATACTGTTCATGACAAAGTAATGGATACAGTATTTGAATATATAAAATGGAGGGGAGATCTTTCATTTGATGAGGCTCCGTTCAACGAAGTGGATGCGCTCATATTCTCCCGTCTGTCATATCTTGATTTCAGAGGTTTTGCTTCAGAGTCATTTGATGAAGCAAGACCTTTTAGCATGTTCGGAAAATTTGCTGAAGAAAACGGCATTACATACCTTATAGATAAGGATAAGGATCTTGTAAGCTGTGCATCAGCTTCCAGAAGATTTGGAAACGCAGCTGTATGCGGATTCAGGAATGAATTCGACGAAGAGCTTCAGATGCAGTTTTCTGCAGTCTCCTTTATCCTTGACATCAATGGTAAGAAGACGGTATGCGTTTCTTACCGCGGCACTGACAGTACATTCGTAGGATGGAAGGAAGACTTCAACATGTCCCTTATGGACACTATCCCTTCACAGGAGCTTGCAGAGGAATATCTTAAGGATGTCACGGATAATTATATATATCCCGTTATCATAACAGGCCACTCCAAAGGAGGGAACCTTGCAGTGTATGCCGGTTCACACATGAATGAGGATAGACTTGATCAGCTCATCTCCGTTTACAATTTTGACGGTCCGGGGTTTACTCAGAAGAACCTTTCCTATCATGGCTACAGCAGGATACTTGATAGGATAAACACCTTCGTTCCGCAGAGCTCTGTAATAGGAATGCTCCTTAAGAAGCTTGAGGAACCTGTCATCATACACAGTGATGAGAGAGGCATCTATCAGCATGACATCTACTCATGGGAGATCGATGTGACAGAGATAAAGAGGGAAGATAAGCATACCTTCAGCGGAAGAGTCGTTAATGATGCCTTTGAGATGTGGCTGGAAGGTCTGGACATGGAGGAGAGGGACGTATTTTTCGGTACCATATATGATCTCATGAAGGATACAGATAACAGTACGTTAAAGGACTTTTCAGAACAGAAGATAAGAAACTCCTTCAGCGTATTGCGCTCATTCACGAAACTCAACGATGACAGAAGGAGAAAGGTCCTGGAAGTCATGACCAAGTTCCTGAGGATGGTGGCTGAAAATATAAAGGGCAATATCAATAATTAAAGAATTGTTCAAATACTCGGTAAGTTCCAGTCATTATAATAGAAGAGTAATCATAATTTTTGGAGTTTTTATATGTTATTGATAAGTACAAGAGGACACAGCAGGAAGATAACTGCCCTCGATTCCGTTCTGCAGGGCATGGCGGACGACGGTGGTCTTTTTGTTCCTGAAAGGTTTCCTGTCCTTGATCTCACGACTATAGTTGAGTGGGGCAGGCTGTCATATCAGGAATGTGCAGCCAGAGTCCTGAATCTTTTTTTTGATATAGATGTTGAAGAGCTTGAGGAGATGGCAAATGATGCCTACTCATCCTTCGATGATCCCGAAGTCGTTCCGATACAGAAGATATCCGACGGCGAGTACATAATAGAGCTTTTCCACGGACCGACATTGGCCTTCAAGGACATAGCTCTTCAGATGCTTCCAAAGCTCATGGCCAAGGCACTTGAATCATCAGACAAGGATGCACTGATCCTTACTGCGACCTCCGGAGACACCGGAAAGGCTGCTCTTGAAGGTTTCAAGGACAAGGACAGGACAAGGATAGCTGTATTCTATCCAAATGACGGCGTTTCAGACATGCAGCGTCTCCAGATGGTGACACAGGAAGGTGACAATGTCTACGTTTCAGCCATAAGAGGCAATTTTGATGACGCACAGACAACAGTAAAGAATCTATTTGCCGATACAGATTTCGTATCCCTTGCAAACAAGAAGGGATTGAGGCCAACATCTGCAAATTCCATAAACTTCGGAAGACTTGCTCCTCAGATCGCATACTACATCTATGCATACGGACGTCTTGCCGCTGCAAAGGAGATAAATCCCGGACAGAAGGTAAACATAGTGGTTCCTACAGGTAACTTCGGAAACATACTTGCAGCTTATTATGCAAGAAGGATGGGACTTCCTGTATACAGATTCATATGTGCTTCCAACAAGAATAACGTTCTGAGTGATTTTTTCGAATCAGGAGTCTATACTATTAGAAGACAGTTCTACAAGACCATATCACCATCCATGGATATCCTAATCTCAAGCAATCTTGAAAGGCTTATTTTCGAGATATGCGGAAGGGACCCTAAAGCTGTTCAGCTTTACATGGAAGACCTTAAGGATCAGGATAACTACAGGATTAGGGAGAGCGACAAGCTTGAGCTCGACGGTCTGTTCTTCGGGGACTTTGCGGATGAATATCCTACAAAGACAACTATAAAAAGAACATTTGAAGATGAAGGGTATCTGCTGGATCCACATACTGCAGTAGGAAGGAACGTATATCTCAAATACAAGAGGCTCATGCAGGATGACACACCTACCATAATCACTGCAACTGCAAGCCCTTACAAGTTCCCTCAGGCAGTTCTGGAATCCATCGCAAGGGAAGAATGCAAGGATGCATTCGATGCAGCAGAAAAGCTTCAGGCTCTCACACATATAGAGATCCCTGCACAGATAAGTGCACTCAAGGACGCAAAGATACGTTTTGATGAAGTCCTTGACAAGGATCAGATGGGTATAAAGGTGCTTGAGAACCTTGGAAAGACAAAGAGAAAGAAAAAGAAGTAAGAGGTATATATATGAGTGACAGAAAGATCATATTCAGCGGCATACAGCCATCAGGTACATTGACTCTGGGAAACTATCTCGGAGCTCTCAGGAATTTCGTAAAGCTCCAGGATGAATATGACTGCTATTTTTCCATAGTGGATCTTCATGCCATAACAGTAAGACAGGAACCGGCTCTTTTAAGACAGCATATCCTTGATCTTGCATCCGTCTACATTGCAGCAGGCATAGATCCTGAAAAGAACGTGATCTTCATACAGTCACATGTTCCGCAGCATGCAGAGCTCAACTGGGTACTCAACTGCTTCACTTATATAGGTGAATTAAACAGGATGACGCAGTTCAAGGATAAGTCCGAGAAGCATCAGGACAACCTCAACAGCGGTCTTCTGACATATCCTGTACTCATGGCTTCAGATATACTTCTCTACCAGACAGATCTTGTGCCTGTAGGTTCAGACCAGAAGCAGCATCTGGAACTTACAAGAGACATAGCTATAAGATTCAACAACATTTACGGGGATGTATTCAAGATCCCTGAGGGATATATCTCTAAGGAAGGCGCAAGGATAATGAGCCTTCAGAATCCTCTTTCAAAGATGAGTAAATCCGATGAGAACCAGAACGCCTTCATATCGATACTCGATGGACCGGATGTCATAAGGGCAAAGATAAGAAGAGCAGTGACTGACTCTGAAGCTGAGATCCGTTTCGATCCTGAGAACAAGCCGGGTGTTTCAAACCTTCTGAGCATCTACGCCACAAGCTCAGGAAAGTCCATAGAGGATGCTGTGAAAGATCTTGAAGGACAGGGATATGGTGCTCTTAAAGAGGCTACTGCCGAAGCAGTTGTAAATGTACTCAAACCTCTTCAGGATGGATACAAGGAGATCCGT
>CACZNR010000058.1 GCA_902782475.1 uncultured Eubacteriales bacterium | reverse complement strand
GTACATCGTCAAACTTTCCTGCAGAATACCTGGGACTTTCAAGGATCGTGTTCCGGTTCTTAAGCAACTACATGGCTCATAAGGCGGCATGGTATCTTGTGGGAGATCTCCGCACCAAGACCTATGACAAGCTCCAGCACATGCATCTCGGGTATTTCCACAACAAGCAGACCGGAGACCTCATGAGCAGGATCGTAAACGATACAAGGGATTTTGAGCTTCTGTACGCCCACATGATCCCTGAGACCATAACGAACGTAGTGACATTCCTCGGCGTTCTGATAATGCTTCTCACGATCAATGTCAAACTGGCTCTTATCACATGCGCACCCATACCTCTGATCCTCATATCCGGCATCATATTCTCAAAGAAAGTGAGACCGTTCTTCGGTGTCTCCACGAAGAAGATGGGCGAATTCAATGCAAAGCTCCAGGATAACCTTTCCGGCATGCACGAGATCCAGTCCTTCGGAAGAGAAGGATATGAAAAGGGACGAGTCAATGACAAGAACTTCGGCCATGTCCATGCCATGCTTCAGGCACTCAAGGTAAGCGCTGTATTCCATCCTTCAGTGGAATTCATATCTTCAATAGGGACCATACTCGTTGTGGCTGTGGGAGGATACCTTGCATACAGAGGCGGGCTCAGGGCTGAAGACATCGTGGCATTCCTCCTGTATCTTTCATTTTTCTATACTCCGGTAACAGGACTTGCAAACCTTCTTGAGAACATGCAGCAGTCCCTGGCAGGTGCAGAAAGGGTCATGACCATACTTGATGCCGAGAGTGACATAAAGGATAAGTCTGGTGCAGAGGACCTTAAGGATGTCAAGGGCGACATATCATTTGAAAATGTCTCATTCTCATATGTTGACGGGATACCTGTCCTTGATGACATATCATTTGACTGCAGGAGCGGACAGATGCTTGCCCTTGTGGGGCCAACAGGTGTGGGAAAGACCACCATCACACAGCTGATCTCCAGATTCTATGAACCGCAGAGCGGACGCATACTTATCGACGGAAAAGATATACGTGATGTGACCATTGAGAGCCTCCGGCATAACATCTCCACAGTCCTTCAGGATACTTTCCTTTTCAACGGTACCATCGCTGAGAATATAAGCTACGCAAGGCCTGACGCCACTTTTGAAGAGATAAGGGATGCTGCCAGGGCTGCTGACATCGATGACGAGATAATGCAGATGCAGGACGGATACGATACCGTTACCGGTGAACGGGGTGTGAAGCTGTCAGGAGGACAGAAACAGCGCATAGCAATCGCAAGGGCGATACTTCGTGATGCTCCAATAATAGTACTTGACGAGGCTACGGCAGCAGTGGACGTTGAAACAGAACAGAAGATACGGAATGCCATAAACGGCATAATCGGTAAAAAGACCATCGTCGCAATTGCCCACAGGCTGTCCACCATAAGGAACGCAGACATGATACTGGTAGTTGAAAACGGGCATGTGGTCGAAAGCGGTACCCATGATGAGCTTATAAGGATGGATGGCGTCTATGCACGCATGAACAGGATACAGAACAAAGAACAGTAAAAAGAGGGGTCCCACGGGACCCGTTCTTTATGTCATTCTATTATAGCTCATACGGAAAAAATAAAGCCCTATGATCTCTCATTTTCTTTCCATCTCATAAAGCTGCAGTCTTCCTCTTTCCATTATCTCAGACGGCTCAAGCTCATCATACCATCCGGGATATGACCTTCCGTCATTCCTGCTGATATCCTCCGCAACCATTATAAGTTCCCCGTTTTCAGGCAGATAGTCTATTATGTCCGAAGACACACAGTAAAGCGGCAGTTCTCCGTCCGAATCAAGTGCTATGACATCAAGCATGTAGTTATAGAAAAGATACAGTCTGTCACCGTGGAATTCATACCTGAAAAACTTTCTCAGAATACTGTCTTTATCCATTTCTTCAGTGAACGACAGCCTTATGGTCCTTTCCACCGCACCGTTCCTGCATATCTCCATGGTGCTGTCCGAGTAAACTATGTACAGCCTGCCTTCATGAATGCAAAGAGACATGATATCCTTCTCATTTGCAGGGATACTGTATATAAGTTTCCCCGACGTATCCCTTATCTCTGTTCCGTATATGCCGGAAAGCACTACCCTGCTGGCATCTCCATATACCCTGTTCTCATCGACAACATCGGTCTCAGGTATGATATACTCCCCTGTCTCAGTATCTATTATGAGAGCCTTGATCACGCCTATGTCCCTGTTGTACATGGTGGTGTAAAGATGGCTGCTGTCCATCACTGTAAGGGCAGAAGGCCCTTCAAGTACCGTAGCATCCTGTAATCTGTATCCCTCTGGAAGACTGATTCCCAGTTCCCTTCTTTCTCCTGTTGCAAGATCTATGATCACGATCCTTTCATATTCACTGTTATCGTGAGCATATAATACATGATCCCTGACTGTAAGATAGGATGGATCCATATATACAAGTTCCATATATGCTTC
>CACZNR010000057.1 GCA_902782475.1 uncultured Eubacteriales bacterium | reverse complement strand
CTGATGCTTTTCTTCTCATCTCCTATGATCTTGATGTCAATTCTGCCCCTGCTGTATTTTGAACTGTAGTTTGCAGATATGGAAGCTTCCTTTTCCCCTTCTTTTATGAGTCTCAGATCACTTACATTCCTGAAGGACTTTCCGCTTGAAATGTAGTTTATGGATTCCAGAAGATTGGTCTTTCCTACAGCATTATTGCCATAGATGACATTGATCCCACTGTCTATATCATCCATGGCAATCTTTTCTATATTCCTGTAATTATTTAAAACCAGTCTTTCAAGCAGCATTTTTATCTTTCAGCAACATTTACCGGTACTACCAGGTAAAGGAAATTATCATTGTTTACCGGCTTTATCACACCAGCCTGAAGTCTTCCGTTGAATTCCATAACGACTTCATCATCTTCTATTACCCTGAAGATATCCAGCAGGAATCTTGCATTGAATGCTATCTTCAGATTCTCTCCATCCATAGATCCGAGATAGATCATATCCTTTGCATTTCCGTATCTTGAATCAGACTGAAGATTCAGACATGCATCCTCGAATGAAAGATGGATTATATTTGAACTGTCTTCCCTTGCGAGAACCATCATGAGGTCAAGGCTCTGAAGCAGCATTGAAACATTTACCCTTACACGTGTCTTGTATCCTGATGGAACTATGCTTCCATAATTTATGAATTCACCATCAAGAAGTCTGGTAAATATCTCTATCTTGTCATTTATCATGAAACATGCACTGTCTGTAAAATATAACCTGACAGTTTCATCACCGCTTTCGAGTATCCTTGAAGCTTCCTTAAGCATCTTTGAAGGAATGATTGCCTTTATCTTGTTGTTTCCTTCAAAATCGTTTCTGTATATTGCAAGTCTTACTCCGTCGATACCTACCATGCTTACTTTTTTCTCAGAAGGATCTGTCTCAAGGAGAAGTCCCGTAAATATAGGTCTGTCATCCCCTGTATAAACAGAGAATGAAGTCTTATCTATCATTGCTTTAAGATCATCCTGTTTGATCTCGATCATCTTCTCTTCATCTTCTTCACACTCTGGAAATACTGGGAACTGTGCTGCATCCATCTCAGAAAGATTGGCACTTGCATTAGCTCCTGTTATCTGTACGGTATTATTTATTCTTTCAAAAAGGATCTCCCCTGATGATATCTTGCTTACTATCTCATTGAGCACTCTTGCAGGTATAGCTGTTTCGCCTTCTTCTGTAATCTCAGCATTTATCTTTGTCCTTATGGCAGTGGTCATGTCAAATGTATCCATATAGATATATTCACCTTCTGCTTTGATATGGATACACTCAAGTATTGACTGCTGATATTTGCTGTATGCAAATCTGCTTACGATACCTATTCCTTTTAGTAGCTCTTCTTTGTTACATCTGAATTTCATCATGTTTCCTCTTTCCTGTTTAATAACTATAATATTTATTCTTTTAGTAGTATTAGTAATAGTATTGTTGATAATGTTGATAACATTATTATATGCCATTATTAAAGGAAAAAATCCTTTTTCTGATGTTGATAATATGTTGAGTCTTCATTGATTGTTTGTAGATAATATCATCATAACTGTTAATAACTGCTCTCGATGCTGTAACTGGAGCTGATGATGTTATCAGTGACATTCACGAAAAAGTGAAGTTTATCATCAAAAGGTCAACATAATATTGACATCATATAGACAGTACTTATCAACAAAATGTTGATTAATTCTGTTTGATATGCTGATTAAGTTCAGCTATATCTGCCGCAAAATCCCTGTCTTTCTCGATCTTCTCGTGTATCTTGTTATATCCGTGGATTATCGTTGAATGATTTGTACGTCCAAGATAATCCCCTATCCTCTGGTTTGTGAGATCTGTAAGCGATTTGAGAAGATACATTGCTATCTGTCTAGGAAGAGCAACATTTCTGCTCTTTGTCTGACTTAAAAGTTCGTCTTCCGTTATTTTATAGAATTTGCAGACTTCACTGATTATCACTTTTGGGGTTATATCCCTTACTGAAGGAGATATGAAGAAATTACCAAGTGATCTTTCTGCAACTTCGAGATTTATCTCCTTGAGTGACGGATCAAGATTTGCACTTCCAATCAGTTTCTGCAGTGCGCCTTCAAGATCACGAATGTTGGATTCATCCTTTGATGCTATGTAGTAGTAAACATCGTTATCGATCTCGAGCCTGCAGTGAGTAAGGTCTTTGATGTATGGTGCCTTTTTTCTTAATATAGCCACTCTTGTTTCATAGTCAGGAGGTGTTATCTGTGCTGACATGCCCCAGTTGAAACGAGAGATAAGCCTTTCCTCAAGACCGGGGATCTCATCAGGAGCCTTATCAGAAGAAAAAACTATCTGCTTCTGCGCATCCTTCAAAGCATTGAATGTATGGAAAAGCTCATTCTGGCATTCCTTTTTATTGGAAATGAACTGTATGTCATCTATGAGAAGAGCATCGACATTCCTGAATTTATTCCTGAAGGTCTCAGAATTATTCCGCTTGATGGATTCGATGAATTCATTGATGAACAGTTCTGCTGTAACATATATGATATGGAAATCAGGATTATTCTGTATGATCTGGTTCCCTATCGCCTGCATAAGGTGAGTCTTTCCAAGACCACTCTGTCCATAAATGAAAAGAGGGTTATATACGCTTCCAGGATTCTGCGCTGCAGCCATAGCTGCTGCATGCGAAAGATTATTTGAAGGTCCGACTACAAATGTATCAAAGGTATAGTTCGGATTAAGCTTGATATCACCGCTTACTCTGTTCATAACAGGTCTGTTCTTCAGGTGATTTTCATACTCATCCTTCGTGTAGAATGCAACTTCTATGGCACGGTCTTCAGTATGATCTTCAAAATAAGCCTCTTTGATGGAAGAAAGGATGATATCCTTGTATCTGTCTTCGATCTGGTCCTTGTAAAAGGAATTCAGAGTAATGAAATTGAATTTTCCATTCTCTTCATATGCAGGTGAAAGACTCTGTATATAGATATTGTATTCAAATACATTATTCGATGCATTAAAATAATTGCTTAACTTCTGTAAAGCATTGTCCCACAGTTCATTGAACGAGTTCATTATATATATCTCCAAACAAAATTAGTTGTCAATCAAATTGTTTAAATTATAGCAAAAAGGAAAAAATCTAAAAAGAAAGATATTCGAATGATAAAAAAATACTTGGGAGTGCCATTACGGACCTATTATCAACATTTATTATCACTTTATCAACATTGTGTTGATAATAATAATAGATAATAAAGCGACATAAACTGTCTTTTTGATTTTTGCACTAAAAGTTATCAACATTTGTTGATAACTTTATACTTTTATAGACAAAATTGTTGATAACTTTATTGTCGAATTATTTGATCATATTTAATCCGGCCGTTCGTATTTTAAAAATATGCATTTTTGTCTATTTATCGGGATCAGATGCCGGGATGTCAGGAATCCCTTTTACAAAGGGAAATAATTGACACTAAAAACCTTTTTGAATATAATATTCTAGTCTTTTTATGATGTGGCATTGTCTCCTTCATAAAATGATATATGATGATTATTATTAAACGAGAGGTATAAATTATGAAAAGAACTTTTCAACCAAAGAAACGTCATCGCAAGAAGGTACATGGCTTCCGTAAGCGTATGGCCACATTGAACGGACGCAACGTATTAAAGAGAAGACGCAATAAAGGCAGAAAGAAACTTACTGCATAAAGTCACACTTTGAACAAGAAGCTTGTAACATTAAAGAGAAATAAGGAATTTAATTTCGTATACAGGAAAGGAAAGTCTTTTTTTACCCAGCACCTTTCAATGATCTTCTTCCAGAACAAGTATGGTGGACTCAGATATGGATTCTCCATAAGCAAGAAAGTAGGGAAGGCTGTTGTAAGGAACAAGGTAAGGAGAAGACTTAAGAACATTTGTCGGGATATCATGAAGGACAATGAGATAGGCTTAAGTGCCAATATCATATTTGTTGCAAAGAAGGATATCCAGAATGTCAGATATGATGAATTATCCTCAGAGGTGATCCATCTGATGAAAAAAGCGAAGATTTTGTAGCTGACTATTCGGGCACGGGTATGAAAAAGGTTCTATTGCATATGATAAAAGGTTATCAGAAAGGCATATCTCCCTATTTTCCGGGAAGATGCAGATATATACCTACATGCTCGAATTATGCCTATGAAGCAATAAATAAATACGGAGCAGTCAAGGGAAGCTGGATGGCTGTCAAAAGAGTTTGCAGGTGTCATCCTTTACACAAGGGAGGATACGATCCTGTACCATGACTGTTGCTAGGAGATTGTAATGGGATTTTTAAATGATAACTTTATTGCCGATTTTTTCGTTATTGCTATTCAATGGGTATACAGGATACTCAATGAGTATTCTCTTACCATAATAGTTGTAGCGCTGTTTGTCAGAGCCATTTTGCTGCCGATAGACTTTAAACAGAGAAACAGCAGTAAAAAGATGCAGGCTCTGTCATCTGAAGTTGCTGACATACAGAGAAGATATGCAAACAATCCGGATCAGATAAATGTTCGAATCAATAAGCTTTATAAGGACAGGGGAGTAAGCCCTATGTCAGGATGTCTGCCTGTCATACTGCAGATAGTTTTCCTCTTTGCATTCTATGGAGCATTGAGACAGATAGCTTCAAGAGAAACTCTTTCAACGATCCTGAATGCTGCAGAGAATGGAACTGAAACAGTTAAACTGACAAGATGGTTATGGGTCAATAACCTTTGGCAGCCTGATTCCGGACTTGCAGGAGTACTTCCGTCAACAAGTGAATTCCTTACATTCCTTCAGACAAACACAAAATCAGTAACACCACAGATAATGGGTATACTGCAGAGCAAGGGACTGGTTCTTTTTAACAATGATGTACTGAGCATCAATGAAGCAGCATATACGACACTTTGCAATGGAATAATATCTGCAAATAATCTTGTAGGCATCAATAACGGATGGTTCATCCTGCCGGTGCTTTCAGGTGCAGCTTTCTTCCTGCAGCAGTACATTTCAGGAAAAGTCAATCCGAATCCTCAGATGGATCAGACTATGGGAATGATGAAGTTCATTTATCCGGTAGTCTCCTTCATGGTATGTCTGAGTTCCAATGCCATGTTTGCTATTTACTGGACTTTTACAAGTCTGTATGGAATGCTGGTGGATGTTCTCTTTAATGTATACTATAAACATAAGGAAAAGAAGGAAGGACAACAGTAATGCAGAACTCTTTGGAGTCTAAAGGAAAAACAGTACAGGAGGCCATAACGAATGGTCTTGATGAGCTTAACCTGAGCTTTGATCAGGTTGATATAGAGATCCTGCACGAAGGAAAGGGATTCCTGGGTTTAGGAAAGAATGCGGTCGTAAGACTCACAGTAAAACAGGACGATGATACTGCTGAAGCAGTTAAATTTTTGGATGATCTCTTTGAAAAAATGGGTATCAGCGCATCAGCTGAAGGACTTGAATCAGATGATGAAAACACTGTAAATATCAATATCAATGGTGATTCTACCGGGATCCTCATTGGCAGAAGAGGAGAGACACTGGACAGCATCCAGTATATAGCGAGCCTTGTCATCAACAAGGGAAATGATAAGTACAAGAGAGTACATATTGATACAGAGAATTACAGAAAAAAACGTGAAAGTTCACTCATAAGTCTTGCACATAAACTTGCGGAGAGGGTCGATGCAACAGGAAAGAGAGTGGTACTTGAACCGATGAATCCATATGAAAGACGTATACTTCATGCGACGCTTCATGATCATCCGACAGTGACAACGGTTTCTGAAGGTGAGGAGCCCTACAGAAGAGTCATAATAAAGAAAAAGAAAAGTAATTGATGAAAGGGCTGTTAAAGCCCTTTTTTTGAAAAAACAATGTTCAGATTTGAAGATACGATATGTGCTGTAGCCACTGCAATAGGCAACAGCGGTATAAATATAATAAGGATAAGCGGAAAAGAAGCATTACCAGTCGCTTTGAAGATTTTTCGTCCGCTGAAGGCAAAGGCTATAAAGCCAAGATACATGTATCTTGGAGATGTTTATAATGGGGACGAATTCATAGACAGAGTGCTGGGAGTATTTTTTAAAGGTCCTTATTCATATACCGGAGAGGATATTTTTGAGATTCATTGTCATGGAGGGATATATTCATCCCAGAAGATAGTAGAAACACTCATTTCCAACGGAGCAAGACCTGCTGAGGCTGGTGAATTCTCGAGGAGAGCATTTCTGAACGGCAAGATCGACCTTTCACAGGCAGAAGGTATTGCAGACCAGATCGGTGCACTTTCAGAAAAAGGTGCAAGGAACGCAGCCCTTCAGATGAGGGGAAGTCTTTCCAATGAGATCTCAGAAGAACAGAAGAAACTTACGGATGTTATCGCTCAGGTCGAAGCGATAGTAGAATATCCTGAAGAGAATCTTGAGGACCAGGTTTCGGATGATCTTACTGCTGATGTTAAGGACATCGTGAAAACACTCAGTCGACTTAAGGATTCTTACAAAAGCGGGAAGATACTTAAGGAAGGTGCTAGGATAGCCATACTGGGCAGGCCTAATGTAGGGAAGTCATCTCTTTTGAATTCGATCCTGAACACTGAAAGGGTAATAGTCAGTGATATACCCGGAACTACACGGGATGTGGTTACTGAATACTATATATATAGAGGGATACCTCTCATTTTCTCAGATACTGCGGGGATCAGGGAGACAAAGGACATCATAGAAAGGATCGGCGTCGATAGGAGCCGTGCAGTACTGAAGGAAGCTGATATAGCTCTTTTACTGCTTGATTCATCTGAAGAACTCACCCGTGAGGATATGGATATATACAATGATGCCGTATCTGAAAACGGAAATGTCATAGTTGTAATAAACAAGACAGATCTTGAGAACAAGCTGGTTCATGCAGGAGCAGAGCATATGTTCTCTGAAGACTGTATTGAGATATCAGCCAAGAACGGAGCAGGAATAGATAGATTACTTGAGACGATCTATAACAAAGTCATCACTGATGCTTCAATGGAAGAGGGAACAATAATCACAAACAGCAGGCAGGAATATGCACTGCTGACAGCGATCGATTCCCTTAATGAAGCAATTAATGGATTCGAAAATAACATAGGATTTGATCTTATCAGTATTGATCTGCATGATGCATGGAACAGTATAGGTGAGATCACCGGAGAAACACTGGATGAGAAGATCATAGACAGGATATTCGAAAAGTTCTGTCTCGGAAAATAACAGGTGACATATGCAGTATTACGATGGAGGATCATACGATCTTGTAGTTGTAGGAGGAGGACATGCAGGGATAGAGGCAGCACTTGCAGGAGCCCGGCTAGGAAAGAAGACTATCCTTCTCACTCTGAATCTTGAAAATATTGGTTTCATGCCATGCAATCCGTCTATTGGAGGAACAGGGAAGGGGCATCTTGTACGTGAAGTGGATGCTTTAGGTGGTCAGATGGGGCTGACCACTGATGCTACTTTTATACAGATCAAAATGCTCAATACAGGAAAAGGCCCTGCGGTACAGTCCTTACGTGCACAGTCTGATAAAAAACAGTATCAGAGATTCATGAAATCAGTTCTTGAACATACAGATAATCTTGAGATAAGGATGGCTGAAGCAACTGATCTGGTTGTTGAGAATGGCAGGATAACTGCTATCCTTACTGCCTGTGGGGCAAGGCTTCAGACCAGAGCTGTGGTCCTTGCTACAGGTGTATATCTTAAAAGCAGGATCATAATAGGAGAGTTCTCAAAGGAGAGTGGTCCTGCAGGATTCCTCGGAGCAGGATCCCTTAGTGGTTCCCTTAAAGATCTAGGGTTCACTCTTCAGAGGTTTAAAACTGGTACACCTGCTAGAGTGGATGGGAGGAGCCTGGATTATTCAAAAATGACACCTCAATACGGGGATGAGAAGATCATTCCGTTTTCATTCATGTCCCGTGATATAAAGAGGGAACAGGTTCCCTGTTATCTGACCTATACCAATGAGAGGACTCACGAGATAATAAGGGAGAATATGCATAGAAGTCCTCTGTACTCAGGTGTGATAAAAGGGATCGGACCAAGATACTGTCCGTCCATAGAAGATAAAGTTGCAAAATTCCCGGACAGGGAAAGACATCAGCTGTTTATAGAACCTGAAGGTCTTGATACCACAGAGATGTATGTACAGGGAATGTCTTCAAGTTTGCCTGAAGAAGTCCAGATAGCTCTCTACAGGACAATTCCTGGACTGGAAAATGTCCGTTTTACACGTACTGCATATGCAATAGAATATGATTGTATCGATCCGTTGCAACTGAAATCGAGTCTGGAAACAAAGGCTATCAATGGTCTGTTTATGGCAGGGCAGATAAATGGCTCTTCCGGATATGAAGAGGCTGCATGTCAGGGGATAATTGCCGGGATCAATGCTGTAAGATATACGGATGAAAAGGAACCTGTTATCCTGGGACGCGATCAGGCTTATACAGGTGTTCTCATCGATGATCTGGTCACAAAAGGAACAAAAGAACCATATAGGATGATGACCAGCCGCGCAGAGTACAGGCTTCTTTTAAGACAGGATAACGCTGATGAGAGACTTTGTCAGATAGGCAGAGATATAGGTCTTGTAAGTGATGAACGTTATGACAGATTCATGTATAAGACAGGACGAGTGAACCAGTATATTGAAAGACTTGAGCAAAAGCCAGTCAACAACGCATTTATGAAAAACCTTGGGATAGATGAATACAGCGGTTCACTCAAGGTAGCAGATGTGCTCAAAAGGCCAAATGTGCATTTAACGGATGTTCTCAATGCACTTGGAGAGGATATAACTGACGACGAAGAGATATTGTCCAGTGCCGAGATACATGTTAAGTACAAGGGATACATTGAAAAACAGATCCGACAGGTCAGACAATTCAGATCATTGGAAAACAGAAGGCTTCCTGCTGATTTCGATTATAGAGATATAAAGGGATTGAGACTGGAAGCTCAGATGAAGCTTAATGATATAAAGCCCGAGAACATTGGCCAGGCTTCAAGGATCTCTGGTGTTTCACCTGCTGATGTTTCCGTATTACTGGTATATTTTGAAAGATGACAGAAGAATTACAGAATATTTTAACTGAAAATGGTATAGGACAGAAAGAGGCAGAGATGATGTCTCTCTATGGTCAGTATCTGATCAATGAGAATGAGAAATATAACCTGACCAGGATCACAGATGTTAAGGATCTTGCCGTGAAGCATTTTCTTGATTCTGTTTCTGTTTTATCCCTGAAGGGAATTGATTTTGATACAGAGGTGCTTGATATAGGAACAGGACCTGGATTTCCCGGGATACCTTATGCTATTTCCAGGCCGAGAGCACATGTTACATTACTGGATTCCTCAAATAAAAAGATCCAGTTTATAGACGAGGGCATAAAGGAACTGGGCATAGACAATGCAGAAACTCTTGTTGGAAGGGCGGAAGAGCTGTCCCATGATGATAGATATCGGGAAAGGTTTGGGCTCGTGCTTTCGAGAGCTGTTGCATCCTTGAATATTCTGATAGAGCTGGCCGCTGGATTTGTAAGACAGGGTGGCTATTTTATAGCATATAAGGGAGCAAATGCTGATCAGGAACTTGAATTGACGGGTGATGCTCCTACGAAACTGGGTTTTTCGATCCCAGAAATATACAGTACAGATCTTGCCGGACAGGATCATAAGTTGATCGTCTTTCATAAGACGAGGCATACCGATGATAAATATCCCAGGATCTATGGCAAGATAAAGAAGGCACCTCTTGGATGATTGTTTCACGTGAAACAATCGTGTATACTGAGACAAAATAGAAACTGAAAATGGCCAATATTATAATGGCCATTTTTATTATGAGACTATTAAAATGTTTCACGTGAAACATTTTAAAAAAATTAAAGTGATTTATACTTACGAATTATATATAATTGTTGCTGGAGGGTTTATTCATGGGTAGAACGATAGTAGTTGCAAATCAAAAAGGGGGAGTTGGAAAAACAACGACCTCAATTAATCTGGCAGCATATCTGGCACAATTAGGCAAGAATACTCTTCTTATCGATTCTGATCCGCAGGGGAATGCAACAAGTGGAGTAGGGACTGATAAGAATGATGTGGAGAATACCACATACGATCTGCTTTTAAATGACATAGATGCATCAGATGCCATTTATGAGACTCAGATAAAGAGATTGTACATCATGCCTGCAAACATATCACTTGCAGGTGCAGAGATAGAGCTTGTTTCCATGGATTACAGAGAAAGTATACTGAGACGTAAGATCAAGGATATAAAGAATATTTTTGACTATATCATTATAGATGCACCTCCATCACTTGGACTACTGACTCTGAATGCACTTACAGCAGCAGATCAGGTATTGATACCTATCCAGTGTGAATATTATGCACTTGAAGGTTTATCTCAGCTGGTGAAAACGATCTCTCTTGTAAATTCAAGGCTTAATCCTGACCTTACGATAGAAGGTGTAGTACTCACCATGTATGACAACAGGACAAATCTGTCTGAGCAGGTAGCTGAGAACGTAAGATCCTTCTTTAAAGACAGGGTACACAAAGCAGTGATACCAAGAAATGTGACGTTGGGAGAAGCACCCAGTCATGGAGAACCCATCTCGCTGTATGATCCAAGATGTGCAGGCGCAATGGCTTATCTTGCTCTTGCTAAAGAAATAATAGAGGAGAAATAACAATGGCTAAGAAAGCACTAGGAAAAGGTCTTGAGGCTCTGATATCAATGAAAGAGGATCTTGAACCAAGGTCAGATGCGGTAAGCGAAGAAATAGATATCTCTCTTATAGATATAAATAAAGATCAGCCCAGAAAAAGGTTTGATAAGGAAAAACTGAATGAACTGGCTCAGTCAATAAAGGAAAACGGAATAATCCAGCCACTTGTATTGAGGAAAGAACCTTCAGGAAGATATACGATCATTGCAGGAGAGAGAAGATACAGAGCTGCCCGCATAGCAAAGATCAAAACAGTGCCGGCTGTCTTCAGGGATGTGAATGACAGAGAATTACTGCAACTTGCAATAATAGAAAATGTACAGAGGGAAGATCTTGATGATATTGAAGAGGCCAATGCTGTACATAGTCTTATGGAATCATATTCACTGACTCAGGAGGAGACTGCAAAAGTACTTGGAAAATCCAGGAGCAATATTGCCAACACGTTGAGGCTCCTCAACCTGCCTGATAGGATACAGCAATATGTGTCTGAAAAGAAATTCAGTGCCGGACATGCGAGGACACTTCTCAGCCTCAGAAACGAAGAGGACCAGCTTGCAGCGGCGGAGATGATCATTGAAAAAGAACTTTCCGTGAGAGAAGCTGAGGCAATGGCTAAGAATTTCTATAAAAAGAAAGATATAAAAGAAAAAGAGAAAAATATTGAACTGGAATTTGCCGAAAAGAAATTAAGTGATTATCTTGAAACAAAGGTGAGCATAAAAGGAAGCAGGAATAAGGGCAAGATACTCATAGAGTATTATGACCGTGATCAACTGGATGAGCTCTTCTTGAAGATATCAAAAAGCGATGAGTAAAAGAAAAGGATGTTTCACGTGAAACATCCTTTTTGGTTTATATAATTCCCCGTATCAGCGGTAGTAGTATATTCCCTGAATAGAATATAGAAGTTGCAGTAGCCGAATTCACAAGGT
>CACZNR010000056.1 GCA_902782475.1 uncultured Eubacteriales bacterium | reverse complement strand
TCTGATAGGTTATAAATGCATACCAGATGAAAAGTAAATAAGCTGCCTTCAAACGATCCTGACATCGTATTGAGACAGCTTATTTTCTTTATTGGCCAATAAATCGATCGATAGTATTATCATCTTTATAGGAAATATATTTGTTAAACGACCAAAGGCTTGATCTTTAAGGAAGATCCTGATCAAGGATCCTGTAATTATCTGTTTCACCATACATATTAGTATAGTTATAGTCCTTGTCATATTTTATGTCATGTATCTTGTAATAAGTATCATCGTCCATTGTCCACTCAATCATTAAAATGCCATCACTAAGATAATGCACGCTTGTAAGGGGATAACCATCCTTTATCCTGTTTTCAGCTCCAACTGAATTCATGTGGTAAAACTCATCAAACATATATCTGTAGCATGAGGTGATATCATCTATCTCTTCAACTTTCGACATGTCATCACCTTGCTTCAAAGATTGAAAATCAGAATATGAATGAACTTGACTAATTATCATTGGATATCCGACCAGGGTGCCATAATCCATCGAATTTTTCGTAAAAAATAGATATAAACGCTTAGAGGTATCACTTTCATAAATAAAGTATCGGGTAGTTTCATCTCTCTGCCTTATTGCTTCAGTAGGAAACGAGTGAATTATTCCATCTGTATGCATTTGTCCCGCATTTTGATATCTGAATAAGGCTCCATCAATACCAAGCCAATACACTCCATTTGTGTCATATAGAAGATCATATTCCTCGTAGACAGGAATAAGCAGTTCTTCGTATTCATAGGGGCTCGACTGTTCACTAGTTATTGGATGAGACTGATCATGTTCATTAATAACAGAAGAAACAAATGTACTTGAAGCAACATCTTCACCTTTTTTGAGTTTAATCCTTTTCCGTACAGGAAAACTCGCCAAAATATAGGCGATAGATAAACACAACAATATTGATATTATGATAAAATTTTTATTTCTCATTTCTCTCATCCTTACATTATCATGATATATTACGTATATCCCTAATTTTATAATATACTCCCTTTTACAGAACACAATCCAAAAATGATAAGAAATGATAATAATAATGATAATTCATTCTTCGTATGAACTACATCCTTAAAAGCTAATTATTTTTAATGTACCTCTATAGTCTAAAAACGAAAAGAGAGTTTTATGATTATAATATATGCTATCGGTATAGTTTTAAATATTTGACTCCAATTATAGAATTTCATAAACCCATAATTAATATATCATACTAGAAATTTAATCGAGATGAATTTTGATGTTTTAATAGAAATGACATAGTTAATAGTCCTTTTTTGTAGACCTTAATGACAGAAGAATATGCAAATAAAAATATAAGATAATATTTGATTGGATAAGACGATTATTCAATATCAGTTGGATCTGATAACTATAAAGACATGTACACGAGCGGAGATTCTGGAACATAGAGATAGAGAAGTTTCTTGACCGGATCCCAAGGACAGACTACTGGGCAACAGTGCCAAGAACAGGTATCTGATACTTGATGTGATAAAATGATGTTGTATAATAATTGGGTACAGGGACTTCTCTGTATCCAATTTTTAAGGAGGATGACATTATGCTTGAAACAGGAATAAAAGCTCCGGATTTCACACTTCCGGACCAGGACGGAATTGAACACAGTCTAAGTGATTACAGGGGACAGAAGGTCATCCTTTATTTCTATCCAAAAGACAATACCAGCGGGTGCACTAAGCAGGCATGCGGCTTTGCTGAACTGCGGCCACAGTTTTCTGAAAAGAATGCTGTTATCCTTGGTGTATCAAAGGACAGCATAGAATCTCACAAGAAGTTCCAGGAAAAATTCGGACTTAACTTTACGCTTCTTTCCGATACTGAAAGGAAAGTGCTGGAGCTTTATGATGTATGGAAGGAAAAGAAGAATTACGGCAAGGTCAGCATGGGAGTCGTAAGGACGACTTACCTGATCGATGAAGAGGGCATTATCGTAAAGTCAATGGACAAGGTAAAGGCAGCTGAGAATCCTATGCAGATGCTTGAGGAACTGAAATAAGGGAAGGTCCAGGGAAAAAGAGTGTTTAAGAAGATTCATAAGGCTTGGCTCATGGCCATAGCTGCATCATTTGCAATGGTAATAGGTTCGGGACTCCTGACAGGTACGGCGGGAGTGCTCATGAAACCCATATGTGAAGACCTGGGTTTTTCAAGGGGAACATATTCACTTACTAGGACTGTAATATCCATGGTAAGCATATTTTTTGTTCCGTTCATAAGAAAACTCATACCAAAAATCGGTGCCAACAAGGTACTTCTCATAGGTGCAGTATCCATTGCTCTTACAAATCTTCTCTATACCGTTTTTCCAAAGATTTGGCAGTTCTTCATAATTGCAACCATACAGGGAGTGTTTACAAACGCACTGAGCCTTTTTGTTGCTGCAAATTACATAAACGCATGGTTCAAGGATTCCATCGGTACTGCTACTGCCATAGCATATGCGGGGACTGGACTTGGAAACTCTCTTTTTTCACCCATAATCAACTCCATTATAGAAGCAACATCCTGGAGGACGGCATATCTTGTAACTTCTGTAACTGCCATAGTGGTGCTGGTACCTGTGCTTCTGTTCTTCATGAAGGACAGACCTGAGTCAGTTGGCCTTGAGAAGTATACAAGCAATAAGAAAAAAGAGACAAAGCAGACCCTTGTGGCAAAGCCGTCAGACGCGGACTACTCCATGTATGAGATAAGGCGCATGCCTTCGTTCTATATGCTGATAATCGCCTTCGTGCTCATGTCACTTTTCAACAATGGTCCTTGGGCACACACCATAGCATTTTTAAGCGATACCGGATACAGCACGTCTGCAGCAACGGCCATGAATTCCTTCTATCTCATCATGCTTACGGTAGGAAAGCTCGTCATGGGAGTCATGTTTGACAGGCTGGGAAGGAAGCTTACAGTCTCCATAGTCTCAGTACTCATCATACTTGCTCCGCTGGCTGCACTTTTCATAAACATTCCCGGAGCAGTATGGATATACTGCATATGCCTTGGCTTTACCGGAGGTACATATACCGTAGGGCTGAACCTCGTACTTGGAGACATATTCGGTCACAGATCATTTGGAGATGTACTCTCGATCTTCACCATGATTACTTCATTTACAGGTGCATTTGCGTCACCGTTCATGGGAACGATCTTCGACATAACAGGTTCATACAGGCTAAGCTACATGATATTCCTGGTGATGGCCGTCATATCAGTTTCTTTCATACTTTACACCTCTTTCAGGAAGAAGGCTGTTAAGGAATAAATATAACGTGTTTATAATCATAGGGACAGTACATAGGGTGTACTGTCTTTTTTATAGGAGAGGAGCATGTAAAATGATAATCGACATCCTGAGGATAATCCTGCCCATAGTATTCTGTATAGGGCTCGGCATGTTTTTGAAAAGAAAGAATGTTTTTGATGAAAAGGGGATAACCGGTATCAAGAGCTTTGTACTTGACTGGCTCATGCCCATAAACCTGGGTTTTGCAACGGCCAGTGCAGAACTGTCATCTGATGTCATAGCGATGCCGTTCCTGGGATTTCTCATGTCTGCCATGTCTCTTCTCATAGGCATGCTTCTAAGAAGGAGCACCAGACAGAAGAACAGATACATGGAGATACTCTGTACAACATATGAGAACGGACTCCTTGGCCTCGGACTTTTTCCGCTCCTTTATCCAAAGCTCTCACTGGCTTATGACGTGGCACTCGACGTGGGACTGGCATTTTTCTTCTTTCTTATCTGGGTGCCGTTCATGCACGGTGAACTTGCAGGAGGCGGAAGTCTCCTCTCAAAACTTAAGAACGTATTTGCAAGCAGGATACTTAGAGGTGTATTCATAGGTCTCATACTGAACCTTATTGGAATATCCCGCCCTGTGCTCTCAAATCAATGGGGAAGCATATTAAAGGACATCGTAGCTATGCCTCTTTCGGTCATCACTCCTCTGATACTTGTGGTGGTAGGATATGAGATATCCTTCAGCAGGAGATATGTAAAGGAAGTGGCACTTACTGCTCTTTTCAGGATGATCGCCACAGGAGCTTCATGCATCATATGCATACTGCTCCTTAAGCTTGTCGGAGTGACTGACAGAGCTGCAACATATACCCTCATACTTGCAAGCATACTTCCTGCACCATTTGCCTCAAGCGTATTTGCAGGGGATCCTGACAACACTGAGTTCATAAACATGCAGGTCAGCACATATCTTGCAGTGACACTCATAGGCCTTGCTCTCATGGTGGCATTTTTAAGATAAGGTACCGTACCGTAATAACCGAACGATATGATAATCTTTATTGTATCAAAATGAACATTGTTGGTATAATTATCAGAGAGACAAAATGTTAGAAAACATTTTTAGAGAGGAGAAGATTATGAATAATCAGGACGGAACAAAATATGTACCTTTTGAGGAAAGAACAGGCAATACTTCTATTGTTTACTTCACCAGAGATCTTTCACCTGAAGGTATCGAGAAGGTCTATGACAGAGTAAAGGCATATATCAAGGGAAAGGTTGCCATCAAGCTTCATACAGGTGAACCTAACGGACCAAACATCATTCCTCCTACATGGGTAAAGAAGGTCATGGAAGACGAATTCCCGGAAGGAAATGCTACTATAGTTGAGACCAATACATTCTATAAGGGCGGTAGATATGAGACAGCAGACCACCTTGAGACACTTAAGGTAAACGGCTGGACATTTGCTCCTGTAGACATCATGGACTCTGAAGGAACGACAAATCTTCCTGTAGAAGGCGGAAAGTGGTTCAAGGAGATGAACGTAGGTGCTTCAATGCCTAACTATGACTCCCTGTTCGTTCTCACACACTTCAAGGGACATGGAATGGGCGGCTTCGGCGGATCCAACAAGAACATCGGTATCGGCTGCGCTTCAGGACGCATCGGCAAGAAATGGATACATGAAAAGAACGGTGACATGTGGGGCGTTGTAGAGGAAGAGCTCATGGAGAAGATCGCTGAGTCCACAAAGGCTACAATAGACTATTTCGGAAAGAACGTTACATATGTAAACGTTTTAAGGAACATGTCAGTATCATGTGACTGTGAAGGTACAGGAGCAGAGCCTGTTACAACACCAAACGTAGGTGTTCTGGCTTCAACAGACATAGTTGCCATCGATTCAGCTTCTGTTGACATCGCATATGCTCTTGCAGCTGACAACTACAAGGACCTCAAGGAGAGGATCGAATCCAGACATGGTCTGAGACAGCTCTCATACATGCATGAGCTTGGAATGGGCAATACCAAGTACATACTCATCGACATCGACAATGACGATGCAGTCATCTGCGCTAAGAAGGCTGTAGAAGGTGTTAAGCCATTCGTTATCAGATAATTGAAATTAAACGGAATAAGCAAGGATGATAATATTCTTGCTTATTTTTTTTGAACAAACTACAATTGATTTATAGATCATTGATAAAAAAGGGAGATGGACATATGGATCTTTTAAGCGTACTTGGAAATATAATGGGAAATGATGCTTCTCTTGAAGCACTTTCAGAGAAGACAGGAGCATCAAAGGAAGAGAGCACACAGCTCCTTACAAATGCTCTTCCTGTACTTGTACAGAAACTTACAAACAACTCTTCTACAACAGAAGGTGCACAGTCACTTTTCAATGCTCTTGGGGCACACAAGGAAGAGGGAGCTATCAGTGAACAGATAAAAAATGTTGACGAAGAAGACGGCAGGAAGATAGTAAAGCACATACTTGGAACAGATAGTGATAATGTCATACAGACTCTTTCACAGAACACCGGAATGTCATCCGATAAGGTAAATCAGGGACTTTCAAGCATTGCACCTGCACTTCTGTCAGTCCTTTCATCTGCTATAGGAAGCGGAAATTCCTCAAATCAGGGTGGCGGACTGGATCTTGGAAATCTGCTCTCAATGTTCGGCGGCAGCAGCTCCGGTTCAGGCATTGACTTCGGCTCACTTCTCGGTGGCGGAAACCAGACACAGGCTCAGACACAGCAGTCCGGTGGCGGCATCTTCTCATTCCTTGGAAACCTGTTCGGAGGAAAGAAAGAGGATGATTCAGTTCAGACAATTACACAGACTGACAACTCCGGAACAAACGGGACTCAGCTCCTGTCGATACTGACATCTCTGCTTAAATAAGAGGTAATCTGAAAAAGGATGGGGCATACTCATCCTTTTTCATTGAAGGAGAAAGAATGGAAAAACGATGTTTCTGGGTCAACCTGAATGATCCCGTATATGTAGCCTATCATGATACTGAGTGGGGAGTACCGCTCCACGATGACAGAAAGATCTATGAGCTTTTCATACTTGAGACCTTTCAGGCAGGACTGTCATGGGCTACCATACTTCACAAGAGAGAAGCCTTCAGAAAGGCATATGACAGTTTTGACATAGATAAGGTCATAAGCTATGGAGAGGAGAAGGTAAGAGCTCTCATGGAGGACAGGGGCATAATCAGGAACAGGAGAAAGATCCTTGCAAGCATCAGGAATTCCGCAGTATTCAGACAGATACAGGTTGAATACGGATCCTTTGACAGCTACATCTGGGGATTTACCGGCGGTAAGATCATTTTTGAATCTTCTCCGAACATGACTGTAAGTCCTCTCTCAGACAGGGTGTCAGAAGATCTTAAGAAACGTGGGATGAGCTTTGTTGGATCCACGACCATATATTCATTCCTGCAGGCCATGGGCATCATCAATGCCCATGAGAAGACATGCTTCTGTTACAGAAGGGATCAGGAGTAGAAAATGATGCAGTTTGAAAAGGCGACTGCAGATGATCTTAAGGACATCTGCTCCATAATAAGGGACGCTGCGGCTTATCTTAAGCTTCAGGGAGTGGACCAGTGGCAGTCTGACTATCCTTCAGAGGAAAAGATATCCGAGGATATCAGGTCCTCCATTGGCTATGTACTCAGGGACGAAGGAGAGATAGTAGGCTATTCCGCCCTCATAAGGGGAGAGGATCCCACTTATCCCGGCATAGAGGGAGAATGGCTCACAGACAGCCATGACTATCTTACCGTTCACAGAGTCGCTGTCTCCGCCCGTTACAGGGGCAGAGGATATGGTAATATTCTGTTTTCCTACTATAAGGGCCATGCGCTTTCTGAGGGACTCACTTCCATAAGGATAGATACACACAGGGATAACATTATCATGCAGAAGCTCATCCTTCACAACGGATTCAGGTACTGCGGAACAGTCACTGTTTCAGACGGAACGAAAAGAAATGCCTATGAGCTTTCTTTGAGATAAATTATTTAATTTAAGGAGATTAGAATGGAACTTCAATTAGCATTTGACGGAATAAGTGTAGAGAATGCACTTAAGATCACACAGGATGTAAAGGATCTGGTAGATATCATAGAAATGGGAACTCCTTTCTGCTATACCAACGGTGCAGGAGTCTTTAAGTATTTCAAGGCTCTCGCTCCTGAAGTAAGGCTCCTTGCTGACTACAAGACCATGGACGGCGGATATGGAATGAGCAAGATAGCTTTTGACAACGGCGCAGACATAGCAACAGTTTCAGGACGCACATGGGATGACACCATAAAGGAAGCCATACAGTGTGCAAAGGAGCACGGCAAGCAGGTACTTGTGGATCTCATGGGAACACCTGCAGACGAGATAGTTGAAAGGGCAAAGACAATAGACTCATTCGGACCGGACTATCTGTATCTTCACAGGGCTGTATCCGTAGCAGGAAGCACAAATCCTGAAGAGGCTCTTAAGCTCATAAAGGGCTCTGTCAAGCATGCAAAGATAGGTGTTGCCGGAGGCATCAACCTTGAAACACTTCCCGGAATAGTTGAAGCAGGTCCTGATCTTGTAATAATCGGAAGTGCCATCTATAAGTCGGCTGATCCTAGGGACACCATCCTTAAGATGAGAGCCATCATGGACAGGAGATGAATATGAGAAAGGATTTCGGTTCAAAGCCGCTCTCTTACCCACAGGCAGTATATATCATAGGGACCTACGACGAGAACGGAGTTCCTGATGCGATGAATGCTGCATGGGGCGGTATAAGTGATGATAACGAGTTCATGCTCTGCCTCTCAAAAGGCCACAAGACCGTGAAGAACCTTCTTGGCACCGGTGCCTTTACGGTAAGCATGGGGGATGCAGATCATATAAAGCAGTGCGATTATGTAGGTGTGGAGTCAGGAAACAAGGTCCCTGACAAGCTTGAAAAGGCAGGCTTTACCGTAACCAGGAGTACTCTTGTGAATGCACCTGTGATCAATGAGCTTGCAGTATGTATCGAATGCACAGTCAAAAAATACGATCCTGAAACGGGCATGCTCCTTGGAAAGATCGTAAACGTAAGCGTGGATGAAAACTGCATGACTGACGGAAAGGTGGACATTACCAAGGTAAGACCAGTCATATTCGATCCATTCAACAGTGCATATCATGTTGTAGGAGAAAAGGTTGGCAATGCCTTCAAGGACGGACTGGAACTAAAATAATTGACTTTAAATGAAAAAAGTCGGATAATATTCGTTGGTGGCCACTGAAGTGGTTCTCAATATGACTATGAAAGTACATAAAATTGCTGAAGCAGACAGACTTCCTTTTTATGTACTTTTTTATTTGGAAGGAGTATTTATGAAATTACTATACCTGGATCTTGGTATGGGTGCAGCAGGAGACATGCTGATGGCTTCTCTTCTTGAACTCTTTGATGACAGGGAAGCAGTAGTCAGGGAACTGAATTCCATAGGAATCGAGGGCGTTGAGTACAGCAGCGAAACTGTAAAGAAATGCGGTATAACAGGTACTCACATGCATGTTCTGGTGGACGGAGAAGAGGAGAGCCCTGACGGTGAGCATCATCATGACCACGGACATGACCATGAGCATGAACACCATCATGATCACGACCACGAGCACGAGCATCATCATGACCACGACCATGAACATGAGCATCATCATAATCACGAGCACGACCATGAACATGCCCATTCACATCATCATGCCCATCTGTCCGATATAGAGAATTTGATCGATCATCTGAACATATCCGAAAGTGTCAGGGAAAAGGCAAAGGGCGTCTATGCCCTCATAGCTGAGGCAGAGTCTGTGGCACACGATACTGACATAAATAACATACATTTCCATGAAGTAGGGACCAAGGACGCTGTTGCTGACGTAGTCGCAGTATGTTATCTCATGGAAAAGATTGGTGCAGACAAGGTGATGGCTTCTCCTGTACATGTCGGAAGGGGAACTGTAAGATGTGCTCACGGCATACTGCCTGTACCGGCTCCTGCAACAGCATACATCCTTAAAGGGATACCGGTATATTCCAGGGAGATAGTTGAAGGTGAGCTCTGCACACCTACAGGTGCAGCACTTTTAAAGACCTTTGTGGATGAATTTGCTTCCATGCCGGTAATGGAGATACAGAAGATCGGATATGGCATGGGTACAAAGGATTTCCCGATATGCAATGCCGTAAGGACCATGCTCGGAGATACAGAAGATATCGGGGATACCATAGTTGAACTTGACTGCAACATAGATGACATGACAGGCGAAGAGATAGGTTTTGCAGTTGAGAAGATACTTGAGAGCGGAGCCAGGGATGTATTCCAGACTCCGATCTACATGAAGAAGAACAGGCCTGGAGTTCTGATATCAGTCCTGTGTACAGAAGATGACAAGAAGAGGATAGTAGAGACCATGTTCAGATACACTTCCACTCTTGGCATAAGGGAATCTGTAAAGAACAGATACATACTTCAAAGGGAGACCAAAGTATTCGGGTCAGTACATGGAGATGTAAGGATCAAGAGGTCCAAAGGGTATGGTTCAGAGAAGGATAAATTTGAATACGATGACATGGCACAGATAGCTGAAAAGGAAGACAGTTCCATATCAGTAATAAGATATCAATTGATGAAGGAGATGGGATCAAATGAAGAATAACAATGTAAAGAAATTCGTACTGGCAGCAATGTTCCTGGCCCTTGGCCTTGTGCTTCCGTTCCTGACAGGACAGATACCTACCATAGGACAGATGCTATCACCGATGCATCTTCCTATCATGCTCTGCGGTTTTATCTGCGGACCTGTCTATGGTGCAGTGGTAGGATTCATATGTCCGCTTTTAAGGGGAGCAATGTTCGGAATGCCTCCGATCTTCCCTGGAGGGATAGCAATGGCTTTTGAGCTCTGCGCATATGGTCTTGTTACCGGTATCGTTTTCAGGGCTTTAAAGAAGATGAAGAGACTTCCAAGGATATATGTCACCCTTGTGATCGCAATGCTTATTGGAAGGGTAGTATGGGGGCTTGTAAGGTTCGTACTGTCACTTCTCTTTGCAAACGCAGGCTTCAGCTTTACAATGTTCCTGAGTGGCGCATTCATAGGAGCATGGCCGGCATTCATACTTCAGTTCGTGCTCATACCTCTCATACTTGAAGTGCTCTATAATTCAAAGCTCATAAAGGAAGATGAATGAGATATCTCAAAAAAATATAACAGCCCTCATGGGCTGTTTTTTTTCGGTTATAAGGCAGAATATCATGAAAATGAAGTATAATATCTGCAGTAAATAGTTTTGAAAAGAAAGGCAAAGGAAGTCATGGAAAAAGCAATATCATTTAAGGATATAAAGAACTTTGAAAAGGATTTCAGTAACAGCAGGAACCTGCTGGCACAGAATGCCGTGGTTGCAAACGGCATCAACGCCGTTGCAAAGAATCATATGGCAAAGGTAAATAACCCTTATGCATTCTCAGTAGAGGTGGATGCAGGAAAGGTAACGAACCAGAAGCAGTCAGGAAGATGCTGGATGTTTGCTTCATACAATGTGATGAGGCTGGAGGTCATAAAGAAGCTTGACCTCGGTCATTTCGAACTGAGCCAGAACTATCCTCTGTTCTTTGACAAGCTGGAGAAATCCAATTATTTCCTTGAGAATATCATAGACAATATCGATGAAGAGAACGGAAGCAGGCTTATGGCATTCCTTCTTGCTGCACCTGTAGGTGACGGCGGTCAGTGGGATATGTTCAGGAGCCTTGTCGAGAAATACGGAGTCGTTCCTCAGGACATCATGCCTGAGTCAGCAGCTTCATCAGCCACAAGGGAACTCAACAGCTATCTTACCAAGAAGCTCCGTGGTTTCGCATGTGAGTTAAGGAAGATGTACAGGCAGGGCCATTCAGTGGAGGAACTGAGAAAAGCCAAGGAAGAGATGATGAACACCATCTACAGGATGCTCTCCATAGCACTTGGCACACCTCCTGAAAAGTTTACCTGGGAGACAAAGGACAGGACCGGAAAATACATAAAGATCACTGACATAACACCAAAGGAATTCTTTGAGAAGTATGTAGGATGGGATCTCGACGAATATGTGACAGTCATAAATGCTCCTACAAAGGATAAGCCATACGGAAAGACATTCACAGTAAAATGCCTAGGAAACGTAAAGGACGGAAAGTATCCTGTAAAATATCTTAACCTCCCTATGGACGACCTAAGGGACCTTACCATAAGACAGTTGAAGGACGGAAAGGCAGTATGGTTCGGAAGTGACGTTGGACAGTTCTCAGACAGGAAGGAAGGATTCCTTACCATGGATGCATTCAATCTGAAGGAACTCTTCGATACTGATTTCCCGATGACAAAGGAAGAGAGACTTGATTACGGCGACTCACTCATGACCCATGCAATGGTCATCACAGGAGTTGATCTTGACGAGAACGGAAAGCCTTTAAGGTGGAAGGTCGAGAACAGCTGGGGCGAAGACGTAGGACAGAAGGGCTATTTCGTTATGGATGACAGATGGTTCGGTGAATTCTCTTACCAGATACTTCTTGAAAAGAAATACTTCACTGAAGAACAGAAGAAGCAGTTTGAGCAGGAACCGATAAAGCTTGAACCATGGGATCCTATGGGAAGCCTGGCACTGTAAGAATCCTGGGACACTTCCTTGCGAAGTGTCTTTTTTATACCCCTGGTATATATAAATGTCATGGAAAGTAACGTAGGATATAGGTAAGGAGGATGGATCATGAGAAAACTTGAAACAGAAAGACTGCTTCTTCGCAGATTCACTGTGGATGATGCTCCGCAGATGTTCAGGAACTATGCAAGTGACCCTGAGGTCACAAAGTATCTTACCTGGGCTCCGCATAAGGATGTGGATGCTACAAGGGCATATTTAAGACAAGTGGAGGATGAGTACAGCAAGCAGGATACATATATGTGGGCAATGGTCCTTAAGGACACAGGTGAAGTCATAGGTTCTGTCTCAGTGGTACACATAAGCCCTGACTGCAATGGATGTGAGATAGGCTACTGCCTTGGAAGACCTTGGTGGCATAAGGGCATCATGAGTGAAGCTGTACGAGCTGTCACCAGATATCTCATAAGCGAAGGATTTGTAAGGGTAGAGGCAGTACATGACACAGAGAATGTCCGTTCCGGCAGAGTCATGAGAAATGCAGGGATGCATTTTGAGGGAATAATGAGAAAAAGCCGAAGTAACAACCGCGGCATAGTAGATTGTGCTTTATATTCCCTTATCGCAGAGGATATCAGAAGTGACCCAGAAGTTCAGGGTAGCTTTCAGGACAGGTGATCCTTGCGACTTCCTCGATTATCCTGTGCAGTGACTGAGCCATCTCAGTTTCTGCTGCCTTGTAGTACATCTCCTTGCCCTCTCTTCTTGAAGTTATAAGACCGGCACTCTTCAAGAGCCTCAGGTGATGGGATACGTTTGGACTGCTCATCTCGGTGAGTGCTGCGATGTTTATGAGGCACTCCTCACAGTGGCAAAGGAACCAGAATATCCTGAGACGGCTTGGATCTCCGAGCTGTTTCATGGCATCGGAAACTGACTGGATGGTATTGGCATCAGGCATGTGTTCGATGACTTTTTCCGAATTGCTGTTGTGATTGTGGGGAAGATGTATGTGTTTTTCATTCATGTGCTGTTACCTCCCGTATCCTTTCATAATAATATTATAAAATATAAGTCAATCTTCTCCAAAAATATTCTTTTTGCTGTTGACTGATCCTGTGAAAAGTTGTATATTTAATTCAACGATTAAACAATCGTTTAATCGAATGTATCTCAGGAGCTTTATAAAATGAAGAAGACATACAAGATAGAAGTTGACTGTGCAAACTGCGCAAACAAGATGGAAATTGCAACAAAGAATACAGAAGGTGTAAGGGATGCTGTGGTAAACTTCATGACACTGAAAATGAATGTTGAATTCGAAGATGGAGCAGATCCAAAGGCCGTAATGCCTGTTGTCCTTGAAAACTGTAAAAAAGTCGAGGATGAATGTGAGATATATCTGTAAGAAAGGCTGATGCACCCCAAAAAGGGTGCATTTTTTACATCATGACAAAGAAACAGAAAAAGAATCTTATAAGGATAATCATTTCAGCAGTGCTTCTGATAGCACTTCATTTCATTCCTGTTGCCGGGATATTGAGATTCGTTCTATACATGATCCCGTATGTCATCGTGGGATATGACATATTGATAAAGGCCTGGAAGGGCATAAAGAACAGACAGCCATTCGATGAATGCTTCCTCATGGTGGTTGCCACACTTGGTGCAATAGCACTTGGGATATGGTCCACTGGGGACTATGTTGAAGCAGTTGCCGTCATGCTCTTCTATCAGATAGGAGAGTGGTTCCAGAGCTATGCTGTCGGTAAGAGTAGGAGGAACATATCTGCCCTCATGGACATAAGACCTGACTATGCAAATCTCATAGGTGAAGACGGACAGACCGAAGAGGTGGATCCTGATGAAGTCGAGATAGGTTCACTGATACTTGTGCAGCCTGGGGAAAAGGTCCCGATAGACGGCATAATTACTGAAGGCGATACTTCCGTTGATACATCAGCCCTTACAGGAGAGAGCGTGCCCAGGACCCTGCATGCAGGAGAGGAGATCATTAGTGGTTCAATCAACCTTACCGGGGTCATAAAGGTAAGGACCACTAAGGAGTTCGGTGAGTCCACGGTCTCAAAGGTTCTGGACCTTGTGGAGAATGCCAGCTCTAGGAAATCAAAGTCCGAGAATTTCATATCAAAATTTGCAAGATACTACACGCCCGTAGTCGTATACAGTGCACTGTTCCTGGCAATAGTGCCCCCGCTGTTCCTTCTTGTTACAGGGGGCAAGGCTGACTTTGGTGACTGGGTATACAGGGCTCTTACATTTCTTGTCATAAGCTGTCCGTGCGCCCTTGTCATAAGCATACCTCTAAGCTTCTTTGCGGGCATAGGAGGAGCCAGCAAGGAAGGCGTCCTGGTAAAGGGATCCAATTATCTTGAGGCCTTAAGTGAAGCTTCAGTCTGTGTTTTTGACAAGACAGGTACGCTTACGAAGGGAGTATTCGAAGTGGTATCCATAAACGGGGATGATCCGGATAAGCTCCTTGAGACAGCCGCATATGCAGAAAAGCATTCATCCCACCCAATAGCTCTTTCCGTAAAGAGAAAGTACGGAAAGGAACTTGACGCTCATGAAGTAAGCGATGTGGAAGAGATAACGGGAAGAGGCATCCATGCAAAAGTTGATGGCAGGGATGTGTATGCCGGAAACATAAAGCTCATGCAGGAGAACGGACTTAATGTCACAGAAGACAGGAGCCCTGCCACCGTAATATATGTTTCATGTGACGGTACATATCTTGGAAGCATATCCATAAGTGATGTCGTAAAGGATACATCGAAGGAAGCCATAGCAAGGATAAGGCAGGCAGGTGTCAGAAAGACAGTGATGCTGAGCGGTGACAGGAAAAATGTTGCAGAGGAAGTTTCTAAGTCAGTGGGCATAGATGAATGCCATGCGGAGCTTCTTCCGGAGGACAAGGTCACTGAGCTTGAGAAGATAATGGACGGTCTTTCAGGAAAGCTCGTATATGTGGGAGACGGAGTAAATGATGCTCCTGTGCTCTCGAGGGCTGACATAGGAATAGCCATGGGAGCTCTTGGAAGTGATGCCGCCATAGAAGCTGCAGACGTGGTCCTCATGGATGATGATCCCATGAAGATATCAAAGGCAATAAGGATATCCAAGAAGTGCATACGCATAGTAAATGAGAACATATACTTTGCCATAGGCGTAAAGGTGCTGTGTCTCATACTTGGAGCTCTTGGGATAGCAAACATGTGGCTTGCCATATTTGCTGATGTGGGAGTAATGGTCATAGCAGTCATAAATGCCATAAGGGCACTGTTCGTGAAGAATGTCTGAAAAATAAACAATCTGAAAAATCGGGGCCAGGTCACTGGAAAGACCATGGTCCCTTCTTTTTTATCGGTCATATGCATGATATAATAATACGATAAGATACATACCCATATCATCCATTTTTAAGGGGTATGACAGGAGACAGCATGGCTGATATACAGGAAAGACTAGAAAGACTGGAGAAACAGGAACGTGAGTTGCATGAGAATGAGGGAGACAGCGGAAAGCTCCGTGATGACTCCTATTTCCGCTATGAGCTTTTCACGGATAATCTTGATATAGATGAGGACCAGAGGGAGGCTGCAAGGGCTGTCAACAGGAATGAGGAACTCCATGACATAAAGATAACCTTCGGTTACCAGAACAGCGAATCACTGGTCGGAAATGCTGAGTGCACCACAGGCCGTTACGGAAAGGTGAGGGTCATGTTCACAAGGGATAAGATCGTAGCCACTTTCTGTACCAGATGCCCGAAAAAGACATATACCTTTGAATCTACACTTGGATACAGACTCTGTGAGCATGAGCTTGCGC
This sequence comes from uncultured Eubacteriales bacterium, assembly GCA_902782475.1. Taxonomy (GTDB): domain Bacteria; phylum Bacillota; class Clostridia; order Christensenellales; family Christensenellaceae; genus QANA01. The sequence continues at coordinate 4,682 of CACZNR010000056.1, read as the reverse complement.
TTCTGTTCAGGATACAGGACTATCTCAGGAGAAATGACATAGGTGACGAGACCGACATCCGTTCTGCCGTAATGCTTACGAGATTTCGAAGGAGCAGGACTGACAGATATTCCGAAAACATCGCTTCAGGGGAATTCAGCATACTGCCTTGCATACGAGTGAACCCGAAGTTTTCAAGGCTGACATTCAGGGCTGTCATCGAAAAGGACTACGGGCTCAGGAACATACCGGAATTCATAGATGCCGTGAGGAATGAGAGGATCTACAAGTTCTCAAGCCTCAAGGAGATGAAGGTCTCCTACGACATGATGAGAAGTGATGCAGACAGGGAACTCTTCGACATGATGTACGATTACTATGCTGAAGAGAAACTCAGAAATGAGCTCTATGGTCAGAAGGAACAGGAAAGCGCTGCTTCCGGATCACAGTCATACATCATGCTTTTCGGAGCACAGCTGGACAGGCTGTACTCCATACTGGATAAGCACCAGACACCTGTGATCATAGACGACGGAAAAAAGAAGATGTCCCTTAAGACAGGATCCTCCGGACTTCCCATAAGCATAACCATAACAGACAGCATAGAAGGCGATGCTTACAGGGGGATAAGGCTTGAAGGCACATCACCAAGGTTCCTTAAGGGTCACAGGGGATACTACTATTACGACGATACAACTCTCTACAGAGTAGATGATGCAGAGGTATCAAGGGTACTGCCATTCTTTTCTGCAATAGATCCTGACGGAAGGATATCCATGTCCATAGGAAAGAACAGGATATCTGAATTCTATAACGATGTGATGCCTGTGCTCACACAGTACATAAAGATCGAGGACAGGACCAAGGAGACACAGAAGCACATAATCCCATCCCCGGAGCTGGTGCTGTACATGGATATGGATGAGGAGACTGTGTTCCTTAAGGGAGACATAATCTACGGAGACAGCTTCTTCTCCCTTGGAGACGCATACGAGACCTACAGGGATAAGCTGAAGCTTCCTGCACAGAGAAATTCGGAAGCGGAAAAGTATTTCCTGAGGAAGGTCATCCAGTACTTTGATGCCTACGACGACAGGAGAAAGATATTCTATATAAACAGGGATGATGACAGGATATTCAGGCTTCTTGATGAGGGTATAGAAGACTTCCTATCCTTTGCGGAAGTTAGGACCACTGAGAACTTCATGGGCAGAAGGATACTTAAGAACATACCCATAAGCCTTGGAGTATCCATCGAATCAGACCTTCTGGACCTTGAGATACAGTCTGATCTTCCTAAGGACGAGCTTGCAGAGATACTCTCAAGCTATCAGCAGAAGAAAAAGTACATAAAGCTCAAGAACGGTGCCTTCCTCAAGATACTTGAGAACGGTTCGCTTCAGGAGATATCTGACATAGTAAAGCATACAGGGATAGATGCCAATGAACTCATATACGGTAGGGCACAGGTGCCAATGTACAGAGCACTGTATCTCGATAAGGCATTAAGTGAAGCAGAGTACCTGGATAAGCAGAGGAACAATCTATTCAAGGATGTAGTAAAGAACTTCAAGACCATAGGGGACCAGGATTTCCACATACCGGAAACGCTGGTTGGACAGCTCAAGCCATATCAGCGTACAGGATACAGATTCCTGAAGACACTTGAGAAGTATGGCTTTGGAGGCATACTTGCAGATGACATGGGACTTGGAAAGACCGTACAGGTGATAACGGTGCTGGAAGAGAACAGACTGGAAGGAAAATACAGAGAGCCATCCCTTATAGTATGTCCGGCTTCGCTGGTATTCAACTGGGGAGAGGAATTCAGGAAATTTGCTCCTGACATGGAGGTGCTTCTCATAAACGGGCCTGCAGAGCACAGGAAGATGCTCCTTGAGAATGCAGCAGGCTATGATGTCATAGTAGTGTCGTACGATACCCTGCGCCGTGACATCGACATATTCAGCAAGATACGTTTCTCCTTCATGATAATAGATGAGGCGCAGTACATTAAGAACATAAATACCGGCATACGAAAGGCCGTCAAGGAGGTTGATTCCAGGATCAGGTACGCCCTTACAGGCACGCCTATAGAGAACAAGCTCTCTGAACTCTGGTCCATATTTGACTTCCTTATGCCGGGATATCTGTACACATATCCTGAATTCAGGGATGAGTTCGAAAGCCCCATCGTGAAGGACCAGGATGAGCATGCACTAAGCGAGCTCAAGAGGCTCATAAGTCCCTTCATACTGAGAAGGAAGAAGGAGGAAGTCCTCAAGGATCTGCCTCCAAAGCTCCAGGAAGACAGATATGTCAATCTTGAAGACAAGCAGAGGCTGCTCTATGATGCACAGGTATCAAGGATGCTTAATGAGATACACGGCAAGGACGATTATGAGTTCAACAGGTCAAAGATACAGATACTCTCAGAGCTCATAAGGGCAAGGCAGCTGTGTTGCGATCCTTCACTGGTATTCACCGACTATGACGGGACGTCTGCCAAGAGGGAAGCTACCATCGACCTCATACGAAGCTCAATGGAATCGGGCCACAAGGCTCTTGTGTTCTCCCAGTTCACCTCCATGCTGATGCTTCTGGAAGAGGACTTAAAGAAGGAAGGCATAGCGTATTACAGGATAACAGGTTCAACACCAAAGGAAACAAGGGTGGACCTCGTTAACAGATTCAATGCAGATGACGTTCCGGTATTCCTCATATCCCTTAAGGCAGGAGGAACGGGACTCAACCTCATAGGAGCTGACATAGTCATCCATTATGATCCGTGGTGGAATATCGCAGTTCAGGATCAGGCAACGGACAGAGCCCACAGGATAGGCCAGAACAAGGTGGTCACGGTATTCAGGATGATCGCAAAGAATACGATAGAGGAGAAGATCATAGAGCTTCAGCAGAGAAAGAAGGAGCTTGCGGAAGACATACTGAGTGGTGAAGGCATCTCCTCAAGCCTCATAACCAGGGAGGATCTGGAATTCATACTCGGCAAAAGCATCTGAGCATTACGAATTTTAAGACCTGGCATCAGGAAATAGGATATAATTAAAGCATCAATAAACTTAAAACAGAAGGGATATTTAGTTATGGAAAAGAGATTTGATATCTGTACATATGGGGAGCTTCTTATCGACTTTACAGAGAGCGGGCTCAGCAATCAGGGAAATCCTCTCTATGAGGCAAATCCTGGCGGAGCTCCATGCAACGTCATAGCAATGCTTCAGAAGATAGGACATAAGACTGCCTTCATCGGCAAGGTGGGAAATGATGTGTTCGGACGTCAGCTGAAGGCAGCCATAGAAAAGCTTGGCATATGCTCAGAGGGACTCATGTTCGACCCTGTAGACAACACATCCCTTGCAATAGTGGGAAAGAAACCGGACGGGGACAGAGACTTTTCATTCATTGGACCACATGGAAGAGGATTCCTTCCAAAAACAGCTGATCATATCCTTACAAAGGGAGACCTTATAAGGGATTCAAGGATATTCCATTTCGGAACAGCCTCAGTGGAGGTCGACGGATCAGGACTTGATGAAGGAACTGCTTACGGAGTGAAGGTAGCACAGGAAAACGGGCTCCTGATCTCGTTTGACCCTAACTACAGGGAAGCGAGCTGGTCAAGAAATGAGGACTATATAAAGGCCATAGAAGCAGTTCTTTCTGTTGTGAACATTTTGAAGATCTCCGACAACGAGATAGAGATAATGACAGGAAAGGATTCGGAGACAGGCGCAAAGGAACTCTTTGACAGGTATCCGAACATAGTGCTCCTTCTGGCAACACTTGGAAAGAACGGAAGCATAGCATTCTACAAGGACAAGAAGGTAAAGGTGGACGCCTTCCTTGGAGATGACACGATAGAGACCACAGGAGCAGGGGATACATTCCTTGGCGGAGTACTTCACGGAGTACTTGAAAGAGGCATCGATGACCTCACTGAAAAAGATCTGGAAGAGATGCTTAAATTTGCCGGAGCGGCAGCATATCTCATAACAACAAAGAAAGGAGCACTTGCTGTAATGCCTTCAATGGAAGACATTGAAAGGGTACTGAACAGATAAGCTGAACCTTTTAAAACCAACACAACATCCTGATAGGAAAGGAGGGATGATCGATGGTAAAAGATAATCTCAGAGAGAGACAGCGTGAACTTGAGATCTCCATGATCGAGAATTCACAGATGGAACTGAACGAGCTGTACAGGAAGTATGGGAGCTCAAGGCAAGGGTTATCGGTAGTTGATATCGACGAAAGACTGGAGGAATATGGCAAAAATGTTGTTGAAGTTGAAAACGAAAACACATTGTTGCATAAATTACGAGAAGCCATCATCAATCCCTTCAATGTTGTGCTTTTCATAGTTGCAATAATCACGTTCATAACGGACGTTGTTCTTGCCACAAAGATAGATTATGCAACATTCATACTTATCCTGAGTACTATCCTCATATCCGCTGTCATTTCCCTTACGCAGCAGCTGAAGTCTGATGATGCAGCTTCAAAGCTCCGTAATATGATCACCAACAACATGGAGGTCATAAGAGATGATGTCCAGTACACGGTGGATCTTGAGGAAGTTGTACCGGGAGACATAGTAAAGCTGTCTTCAGGGGACATGATCCCGGGAGACGTAAGATTCATTGAGACCAAGGACCTGTTTATCGATCAGGCTTCACTCACGG
>CACZNR010000055.1 GCA_902782475.1 uncultured Eubacteriales bacterium | reverse complement strand
GAAAGGGCCGGCATACATGACAGATATTCTGACAAGGAAAATGAGATGATCACAGGCACGGTCATGAGACAGGAAAGAGGCGTCGTTTATCTCAACGTCGGAAATGCGGAAGCCATAATCCCTGCAAGGGAAGCAATACCGGGAGAAGAGCTTCAGCAGAATCAGAGGGTAAAGGTCTATGTAATGGAAGTAAAGAACAACCCAAGGGGAGCTCAGATCATCACTTCCCGTTCACATCCAGGCCTTTTGAAGAGACTCTTCGAGCTTGAAGTACCTGAGATACAGTCAAATGCAGTAGTCATAAAGGCATATGCAAGAGAAGCAGGAAAGAGGAGCAAGATCGCTGTCTATGCAGAAGATCCTAACATCGATCCAGTAGGAGCATGCGTAGGTTCACGTGGTGCAAGGATAAACGCTGTAGTGGAAGAGCTCGGCGGAGAGAGAGTGGATATCGTTCCATGGAGCGAGGATCCTGCAGAATTCATCGCAAATTCACTGAGACCTGCACAGGTGCTCATGACAAGGGTAAATGAGGATGAGAAGCAGGCAGAGGCTATAGTTGCAGACAGTCAGCTCTCACTGGCCATAGGCAAGGAAGGACAGAATGCAAGACTGGCCGCAAAGCTTACAGGCTATAAGATCGATATCAAACCTCAGTCACAGGTATCAGAGGACTTCTTCACAAACATCGGGGATATCGGTGCTGATACTGAGACAGAGGAAGAATAACGGAGATACAGATTGAAACAGAAAAAAATACCTATGAGGATGTGCGTAAGCTGCAGGCTGTCAAAGCCCAAGAAGGAACTCATAAGGATAGTAAAGAATAAAGACGGGGAAGTCAGTGTCGATACCACAGGCAAGTTAAACGGCAGGGGAGCATACATATGTGCTGACACGGCATGTCTGGAAAAGGCTTACAGGAACAAGATCCTGAGCAGGATACTTGAGACGGACTTCACCGAAGAGATGTTCGAAGAAGCAAACAGGGTGATATTAAGACGTGAGATCGAACGATGATATCATGAAGATGCTGGGATTCGCTGCAAGGGCCGGAAAGATAGCGGCAGGAAGCCTTGCGGTGGAGATGGCAGTAAAGAAAAGAAAGGCAAAGGCCGTGATCTATGATGAGAAGCTCTCAGAGAATTCTCTCAGGAGACTTAAAAGCCTTTGCGAAAGAAACGGTATCCTCCTGCTGGAAGCAGAGGAGGGTCAGCTGGGAAAGACCATCGGAAAGGAAAACGCCATGGTCGCGGGAGTACTTGAGAGGCTGTTCTCAGACAGGATAAGGGAATTGGCAGAAAATACTAATTGCTGTACGGAGGGATAAATTTTGAGCGTAAACAGTATAGTGGATCTACACAGAAATCTGAAAAAGGCTGCAGCCGGAGCTGCAAAGGCTGCAAATGCAAGGAATGAAAAGGCCAAAGGTTACCTGAATGACATCAGGAACATGGAGACCAGACTGCAGGAGATCAGGGAAAGAAAGCAGGCAAAGCTACAGGAGAACGCACAGAGCGAAGCACCTGTAAAGGAGCCTGTTGAAAAGGCTGCTCCAGCAGAGGTAAAAGTTCCTGAAACAAAGCCGGAGCCTGTAAAGGTACCGGAAAAAGAGCCTGTAAAGGCTGAAGCTCCAAAGACGGAGGAAAGACCGGCTGCGGAAAAGAAGGAACAGGCACCTGTACAGGAAACACCGGAAAAGCCTGAAAAGAAAGCTGAAAAGAAGCCTGCAGAAAAGAAGGAAGCTCCGAAGAAAGAAACGGGGAGTGTTTCACCTGCAGTGAAAACTGAGAAACAGCCTGAGAAGAAGGAAGCTCCGCAGAAGAAAGAAGCTCCTGAGAAGAAAAGACCCACCATATCAGTATATACACCTGACCTGACATACAAGCCTGCCATAAGGGTGGTCCGCAGTGCCAAGGCAGAAGAGGAAGTCCAGAAGCAGAGACAGGAAAGGGCAAGGGAAGCAAAGGCTCAGAATGAATCCCGTGCAAAGGCTGTCCAGAACGAAACAAGGAACCGTGGTGAAAAACGCTTCGACAGGGACAGAAAGAATGAGAACCGTCCTCCAAAGAACGAAAGAAGAAATGACCGTGCAGCAGAGTTCGACAAGGACAAGGACGAAGATGAGAATACAAATCAGAGGAAAGCTCCTCAGAAGACCCAGAAGAAGACGGTCTTCATTGCTCCTCAGGTAAGGGACAGACAGCATGCAGCCCATGATTCAAAGAAGCATATGTCCGAAGAGGAGATGGCAGCAAAGAGAAGAAGGACTGCCATGAAGGAAAGAGCTACCTTTACTGATGATGACGATATCGAGAGGAATTCAAGAAGGGCTAAGAAGAAGGATCAGAAAAAGTCACAGCAGGTGATGGAAGCAATAAAGATCGAGAATGCTACAGTCACAGGCGACAATGTCTCCATAAAGGAACTGGCAGAAAAGATCGGAAAGCCTGCAGCAGACATCATTAAGAAGCTGTTCATGCTTGGAAACATCTGCACCATCAACTCTGAGATAGATTTTGATACAGCAGCCCTCATTGCAGACGATTACGGCGTGACTCTTGAGCAGATACACGAGCAGACCGCAGAGGATACCCTTCTTGCCGAATTCGAGGACGAGAAGGACGATGATGAGAACCTCATCATAAGACCTCCTGTAGTAACAGTAATGGGACACGTTGACCATGGCAAGACATCCCTTCTGGATGCCATCCGTGAGACGAAGGTACAGGAAGGCGAAGCCGGCGGTATAACACAGCATATCGGTGCATATACAGTATCCATAAAGGGAAGACAGATCACGTTCCTTGACACTCCTGGACACGCAGCATTCACTGCAATGCGTGCAAGAGGTGCACAGGCAACTGACATAGCAGTACTTGTAGTCGCAGCAGACGACGGTGTAATGCCTCAGACAGTGGAGGCCATAAACCATGCAAAGGCTGCAGGGGTACCTATAATCGTTGCAGTAAACAAGATGGACAAGCCTGCTGCAAACCCTGAAAGAGTAAAGCAGGAACTTACAGAATACGGACTCGTTGCTGAGGAATGGGGCGGAGATACCATCATAGCTCCTGTTTCAGCAGTCACTCATGAAGGTATCGACAATCTCCTTGAGATGATACTTCTGGTGGCAGACGTTCAGGAACTCAAGGCTAATCCTAACAGGATGGCAAAGGGCATCATAATCGAGGCCAGACTTGACAAGGGCAGAGGCCCTGTGGCTACAGTGCTTGTACAGAACGGAACACTTCACGTGCAGGATACCATCGTTGCCGGCATGGCATACGGAAGGGTAAGGGCCCTCAATGATGATACAGGAAGAAGCGTTGAATCAGCAGGTCCTTCAATGCCTGTTGAGGTAATAGGATTCAATGAAGTACCTGATGCAGGAGACATTATCTATGCAGTTGAGCAGGATAAGCTCTCAAGACAGGTAGTAGAGGAAAGAAAAGACAGACTCAAAGCTGAGAAGACAAAGAGCATGGCAAGGGTATCCCTTGATGACCTCTTCTCAAAGATCGCTGAGGGTCAGATGAAGGAACTTAACATAATCGTCAAGGCAGACGTACAGGGCTCTGTTGAAGCCATAAGGCAGTCCCTGGAGAAGCTGTCAAATGACGAGGTAAGAGTAAGAGTGATACACGGTGCAGTTGGTGCCATAAGCGAGAACGACATACTTCTTGCCTCCACATCAAATGCAATAGTAATAGGTTTCAACGTAAGACCTGAGGCTGCAGCAAATGCACAGGCTGAAAAGGACGGAGTGGATGTAAGACTTTACAGGATCATCTACAACGCCATCGAGGACGTTGAAAAGGCCATGAAGGGACTTCTTGAGCCAACATTCAAGGAAGAGATACTCGGACATGCTACTGTAAGACAGATATTCAAGGTATCTTCAGTAGGTACCATTGCCGGAAGCTATGTAACTGACGGTAAGCTTGTAAGGAACGCAGGTGTAAGACTTGTTCGTAACGGTATCGTGGTATATGAGGGCAAGATGTCATCACTCAAGAGATTCAAGGATGATGCCAGGGAAGTGACATCAGGCTATGAATGCGGTGTAACTCTTGAGAACTATAATGATATCAAGGAAGACGATGTCATCGAGGCATATCAGGAAGTCGAAGTAAAAAACGATTAAGGAAGATATGATATGAGCGTCAGAAGAACACAGAAGATAGACGGAGAGCTCCAGAAGGTCCTTGGAGAGATATTCATGACTGATATCAAGGATCCCAGGTTCTCCAGGATGACAGGAGTACTGAGAGTAAATACCACACAGGATCTCAAATATGCAAAGGTCTATGTGTCCATTTACGACAGTGAAGAGAACGTGAAGTCCACCATGGAAGCCCTTGAGAGCGCAGAGCCTTTCATAAGGGCAAAGATAAACGAAAAGATGAGGCTCAGAAGGATACCTAATCTTCAGTTCATCCATGACACTTCCATAGAGTACAGCATAGAGATATCCAAGAAGATAGCTGAAGTTACAGCAAAGGACAGGGAGAATGCAAGAAATCGCGGAGAAGATCCGGACGAAGAATAATTTCCTCATAGTATCCCATGTCAATCCTGATGGCGACGCCATAGGAAGCGGCATGGCCCTGAAGCACATTCTGGAGAAGATGGGAAAGAAAGCAGTTTTCACTCTGGACGGTAACATCCCGGAGAAGCTTTCCTTTATGGAAAATTACTGCCCCTTTACGGCCATGGATGAAGCCTGCGGGATGGATTTTGACTGTGCCATTTCCGTGGATGCAGCAGGGATAGAGAGGATAGGAAAGATGGACAAGAGATTCATGGAAGTCCCTTTCCGCATAGTCATAGACCATCATGAAACAAATCCGGGATTCGGGGACCTTAATTACATAGATCCTGTGGGAGCAACGGGACTTCTCATAGACGACCTTAGAAAGCTCCTTGGAGTGGAACTTGACTCTGACATAGCAAATCTCCTTTACATCGCCATATGCACCGACACGGGTAACTTCTCATATCAGAACACGGACGAGAGGATACTGCTCCTTGCATCAGTCCTCAGAAGATACGGAGCAGACATACCATATATCATAGAAAAGATATACAGGAACAGGAATTACGGTGCCACAAAGCTCATAGGCAGATGTCTTGAAAGATTGAGGCTCTACAGCGGTGGCAGGATAGCCATATCCTATGTGCTCCTTAAGGACTTTGAGGAATTCGGAGCCCTGCAGGAAGATACGGAGGAACTCATAGATTTTCTCAGGGCACTGAAGGGCGTGGAGATAGCCATAGTGGTCAAGGAAGCAAGGGAGAAGTTTTACAGGCTCTCCTTCAGGAGCAAGGTATATGCCAATGTGGCTGAGCTCGCCTCGGAATTTGGCGGAGGCGGCCATATACATGCCTCAGGAGGCCAGATAGAGGGCGACATCGAAGAGGTCCTCAAGGTACTTTCCGGAGAAGCAGAAAAGATCTTATGAATGGAATAATAAATGTGATAAAACCGCCAACCATGTCTTCAAATGGTGTGACGGTTTATTTACGAAAACTGCTCAATGTAAAGAAGATAGGACATGCAGGGACGCTGGATCCCCAGGCTGCAGGCATACTCGTATGCCTTCTTGGAAGAAGCACCAGGCTCTCGGATCATCTCATGGCTGAGAGGAAAAGATACATTGCAGAGATAACCTTCGGAGTCGAAACGGACACACTGGATACGGAAGG
>CACZNR010000054.1 GCA_902782475.1 uncultured Eubacteriales bacterium | reverse complement strand
TCATTCCTGAACCAGGAATCTGACTTCTTTGCCATGCTGGAGACACTGGCTGTCATGTAGCAGGTCAGGAATTCATATTCGCCTCTGCTCTTTTCGGAGAAGTCCCTGAGCCTTACGTTCAGATCCTTGTCAGCCGATGCATTGACCGGAAGATACAGATTCAGTGATATTCCCGTAGTAGAGGAATAGATGATGCAGTCCTCAAGGGCTTTTTTTGTTATGGATGAATATTTGGAGTTTAGTGCTCCTGCAAAACTTGGTCCGCTCACACTGGAATCATTCCTGCTGGCCATGGCCCTTGCAAGTGAGATACCGGAATAGTGTCCGTCTTTGATGGATGTGGCTGCATCCGTAAACATCTGTTCGAGGCATGCATGTACATAATCCATCTCAGTGAGATCCACGCAGAATATTGAAGGAGTGGTACTCATCCTTGAATAGATAGGATCGAGAAGAGCACTCTCGTTTATTATCCTTGCGATATCTGAGCAAAGGATGGAACTGTTCTTGGAAAGCATGTACAGGATATGTGAAAAATCCCAGCTGGTGGAATAGTCCGAAGTCGTTGCTATAAGATAATCAGCGGTCTCCTTAAGATTGTATGCATCTTCGAAGAGATCATACTTCTGGGTATCAAAAGCAATGAAATCAAGCTCAAAGCCTTTGAGGGCTTCAGATATATCGTCGGAAGGCAGTTCCTGTTCGCCCCAGAAGATAACAGCTCTTCTGTCACTTGGAAATTCCTCAAAGAAGTCGGATGCAAAATTATGAAGCATCTCACGGCTTCCCGGAGAGCCTTCACCGTTGTATGAAACTGTCTGCACTCCGTTCTTGGAAAAAAGTATGCGGTCAGACAGATTTTTCATGAAATCTGCCTTCCAGGTCTCCGTTCCGAAAGTCTGGAGCAGTACAGTGATCTTGTCGTTGTATTCAGCCTGAGCCAGCTGGGAGATAAGGTAGGAAGCAGCTCCGTAATCTTCTACATTGCGGGCGTTCACATAGACAAGTATGGTCCAGGTGTCTTCTCCGTTACCTTTTATCTTTGAATAATAGGACCTGCTGTGAAGCTGTTCATTTATTATGGCAGAATTCTGTGTATCCTCTTTTTCGTCTATGCCTTCGATCTTTCCGCAGCCGGCAAAGGCTGTCATCAGCAAGGCAAGGACAAAAACTATTGAAACTGCTCTGTAATAAAACCGTCTGTTCATAATACCTCTAAGATATATCATAGAATATATAAACAAGAATATCATATAGCTCATAACAGGGAGCCCGTTTTAATCTTTTATTTACAAAAAATTAAGAAGAAAAACGTGTATCATAGTATCATATATCTATATGAATAAGGGATTAAGAAGTGTGATGCAAATGGTAGAAATGAGAAGAAAAGACAGGGAGATAACTGAACTTGACAGAAAACTGGGCGTAGTTGAAAAATGCAGGGTATGCAGGATCGGCATGAAGGATGAATATGGCCTTTATATCGTTCCCATGAACTTTGGATATGAGTATAAGGATGAAAAACTGGTGCTGTATTTTCACTGTGCAAAACAGGGAAGAAAGGTAGACGCTCTTAAATATGATCCTGAGGTATGCATAGAGATGGATTGTGACCATGAAGTCTATGCAGAAAATGAAGAGATTGCATGCACATATGCATACAGATTCCTGAGCATAATAGGCAATGGAAAGGCAGAGTTCATAGAAGACGACAGTGAAAAAGAGCATGCACTGAACATGCTTATGCTGCATCAGGTGGGAAGGACATTCCCTTTTGATCCGAGGATGTTTCAGGCAGTCAATGTTTTCAGGGTAGTGGTGGATCACTTCACCGGAAAGGAACACGAATAAGGTTCACTCCGAAAACTTAAAAATGATATAATTATCCTTGAGCGGACTTTTAGCGGTATAGTCCCCAAAGTCCGCTTTTATAAATATCCCTGGAGTTTTTAATATGAAGGACAACAAGTATTTCAAATTGCTTACAGAGATAGCTGTTCTGATCTTTGCCTGCTTTATGGCAGCAATCGGTATCTATAATTTCGCAGATTCATACAATTTTCCACTGACAGGTTTTTCCGGTATCGCACTGATCATCAATTATCTTTTCAAAGTCCCGCTTGGTGTTACGACCATTCTTCTGAATATCCCGGTAGCTCTGATCTGTTACAGAAAGCTTGGCAAACGCTTTTTCTGGAGATCCATATTCTGCACAGTACTGTATTCCGTCATGGTGGACTATCTGTGCCCGCTGATTCCTGTTTATAAGGGAGAAAAGTTACTGGCTGCACTCTGTTCCGGTGTTTTTGGTGGAATAGGATATGCACTTATATACATGAGAAATGCTTCTACCGGAGGTACGGATTTCATATCAGTTTATGTGAAATCCATTCTGCCCCATGTTTCACTAGGAAAGATCATATTCATCGTGGATGCTGTCATCGTTGTGGCTGGCGGTGTACTGATGGGTGACATAGATGGTATAGTCTATGGACTGGTGATCAGCTTTGTTACGAATCTTGTGATAGATAAGACGATGTACGGCAGCAATGCTGGTAAGCTCGCTCTGATAATCACAACCAAGGCTGATGAGATAACCAAGGTCATAGACAAGGTAACTGAAAGAGGTACCACTGTTATAGATGTAAAAGGCGGATACCGCAATGAAGACAAGCAGATGGTCATGTGTGCCTGCAATGACAAGGAGATGTACCTGATGGAACAAGCAGTAAAGCATGTTGACCCTGAATCCTTCAGTGTAGTACTTGAATCCATTGAAGTTCATGGAGAAGGATTCAAGCTCACAAGAGTAGCAAACGGAGATTGATCTAAGGAGATTTTGACATATGAGCATTTATAGTGAAAGGATCGCTAAGGTCCAGAAAAAGATCATGGAAAATGGTCTGGAAGCAGATGTAGTAAGTGATCTTAAATCTATCGAATATCTGATAGACAGAAAAGTCACTCACATGGGAGAAAGACTGATGGCATTGGCCATCCCTAAAGAAGGCAAGGCACAGCTGTTCGTCAACAAGCTCTTTCCTATAGAGGAGGGAGAGGATTTTGATGTGGTATATCATGACGATACGGATATCGCCACAAAGGATCTTGCAGCATATCTTCCGTCCGGTACCATAGGGATCGACGGTTTTCTCTATGCACAGTTCCTTATTCAGCTTCTGGAACAGAGAAGCTATATAAAGGCAGTGAATGGTTCATATATAGTGAACCAGATAAGGATGATCAAAGACGAGACTGAAAGAGACCTTATGAGAAAGGCTTCTCTCCTGAATGATGAAGTCATATCAAAAGTACCATCCATGCTGCGTGAAGGAATGACAGAGCTTGAACTGGCAGAACTGCTTATCGCAGAGTACAAGAAGATAGGTTCTCCATGGGAACCACTGGTAGGTTTCAGTGCAGGAGCTGCTGAGCCACATCACATAAATGGTGACACAAAGCTTAAACCTGGTGACCTGGTACTGGTGGACGCAGGACAGGAAACGAACGGATATTTCTCAGACATGACCAGGACTTTCTTCTATAAAGGAATAACAGAAGAGCAGAGAAAAGTGTATGAGTTAGTAAAAGAAGCAAACAGACGTGGAAGGGAAGCTGTAAGACCGGGAGTAAGATTCTGTGATATAGATGCTGCAGCAAGGGATTACATCGCTTCTGAAGGATATGGAGAGTATTTCACTCACAGACTTGGACACAACATCGGCATGCAGCTCCACGAAGAACCATCCGTAGCCGGAAACAATGAAATGGTGGTAGAAGAGGGAATGACATTCAGCATCGAACCTGGAATATATCTTTCCGGAAAGTTTGGTGTCAGGATCGAGGACCTTGTACTTGTCACAAAGGATGGATGTGAGACACTTAACTATTATCCAAGAGACATACAGATCATAGAATGAAATCATTCAAGATACATACAAAAAAGCAACTGATAAGATATCAGCTGCTTTTTTATTCTGTATGTTCAGATACTATAAAAGACTTACGCGGGAGTCGTTATTGTTTCTGATTATACATAAGGTACTAATGTACGAACGTTCTTCATTAAAGGTGCTAACCACATAACTACGAATGGGGTAAGAGCGATCGGAACAACGTCAGCAATACCGATCCAGATTACGCAGTATGAATAAGGAAGTCCTGCGAAATATGAAAGGGAGATACTTGTTGTAAGGATCATGAGAACTCCGAACAGTAAGCAAAGGATCTCGCTCTTGAGTATGAACTTACCCTTCTGTCCTGGCTGGAGAAGATCCATAAGGTCGATCTTGCCATTCTTTAAGTGGATAAGAGCTGGTAATGCAGCTGAAAGTCCAACTGTGATACCGTCTGTAAGTGGGCTGTGAAGAGGAATGAACATTCCTGCAAGCAGTGACCAAACTAATGTTCCGATATATCCAGCAAAGAATCCAGTAACTGGTCCAAAGAGGTATCCAATAGCTGGGATGATGAAAGCGAATGTACGGAAGTGTACAGCGCCTGGAATTAAAGGAATAGGAGAAAGGTATGCCCAAACAACGCCTGTTAAAACACCAAATATTACGAAGAATATGATGTTAACAAATGAAAATTTTTTCTTCTGATTTGTCATAAGATTATCCTCTCAAAAATAAATAGTTTGTTGTTGTTTTTGCTCTGTCCGCGCAAACAGAGCGTTACTTTAATTCGCATAAGCAAAATTAAATATCTTTTTATACTAAAGGTATAAAGAATAATACATGGATCGCTATCGTTGCAGCAATGACAAAGAATGTGCACAATGAGAACCACAGATCGTTCTTTGTAGCCTTGATAGTCTTGTATGATGTACGCTTTACACCAAAGTTCAGTTTATAGAAGTGCATTCCAAGGGAGATAGAATGTCCTTTATTGAGCACTCTGAAAAACAGCGGAACAGCAAAGATCAGATAATTCTTTATCTTTGTAGCCCAGCTGCACTTTTCTATCTCAAGACCTCTTGAGCTTTCGGCTTCCATAATGGCATTGAGTTCAGTAATAACGATAGGTATTATCTGGAACACAAGGCCGATACCATATGACAGTGAATATGGGAAATGCCATTTCGTAAGTCCCAATATGATCTCACTGAAGTTAGTGGATACAAGTACTGTAAAGAAAGATGCTACCATCAGGTAAAGTCTCAATGCAGAAATAACACCTTTATATATATCGTACCAGTCAAAGCATATATCGATGTTAAATACCTTTCCCTGCCAGAATATAGGGCCTTCCACCTGAGGCGGTGAGAAAAGTCCGATTATCAGCCATAGCAGGATAAGGAAAATGATCAGTATCTTGAGCTGCTTTGCAAGGAAGACCATCTCCTTGAGTATCTTTCCCTTGATCCAGAGGCCAAGGAAAAATACAAACAGGAAAAGGAGCGCCCATCCGGTGCTGCAGATAGATATCAGTAATGCCATCAGGAGGAAGAACACGAACTTGGTCCTTGGATCAAGCTTGTGAAGAAATGCATCCTTGTTTACATATGACAGATAACGCATTATTCAAGTCCTCCTTCGTTTAAGGTCTTAAGTGCTTCAGTTGCGAAATCATCGACGTTGAAGCATATCCTGTCAAAACCATAACGCTTTGACAGCTGAACTACAGGTGGCAGATTGATATTGATAAATTCAAAGATATCATCTCTGTACGCAAGTTCCTTTATGGAACCTTCGTATACCTTTTCAGATTTGTTGAGTATTATTGCATCATCAGCAAGTTTAAACACAAGAGGGATCTCGTGGCTTATGATGATGACAGTTTTGCCTGCTTCCTTAAGATTATGAACTATATCTTCCAATTGGGTCTTGATCTTCAGGTCCATGCCCAGGGTCGGCTCGTCAAGTATGATAACGTCAGAGCTTGAGAACAGGACTGAAAGTATAGTGAGCAGATGCTTCTTACCCATTGAAAGGTTAACAGGGAAAGTCTCCGCATCGTTCTTGAGATCATAACGTTCGAGAACGTTCATTATTTCTTCTTCAGGGAATTCAAGACCATGCATCTTTGCACAGAATGAAACTTCCTTGGCAACAGTCTGCTCAAACAGCATGTGTTCAGGATGCTGGAAGACAAGGATTATGTTCCTTGAGATCTGGGCAACGGTCTTCTTGATTATGGATTCTCCCATATAGCGGACATCACCGGTGGTTGGTTTGTAAAGACCATTCAGATGTTTTACAAGAGTGGTTTTTCCTGAACCGTTCTGTCCCATTATTGCAACGACCTTACCCTTAGGGAAAGCAACGCTTATGTCCTTAAGGGCATGATAGCCATCTTCAAATATCTTGTTCAGCTGATGCACTGTAAGGAAAGAATCGGTTGAAACGCTCTTTTCTTCCTCTTTCGGAGCAGTCTTGACTTCAAAATACTTGTCCAGTTCTGCTTTTGCACCATCAAGGTTGAAGAACATATTGATCTCCGGTTTGATCTTTGCAAGAGCACGATAGATATCAGCTTCCTGTGGAATGGTAACACCAAGGGTCTCCTGAAGTGCAAAATCCTTGAAGAAATCATCTCTTGTTCCATCAAATACGACTTTGCCGTC
>CACZNR010000053.1 GCA_902782475.1 uncultured Eubacteriales bacterium | reverse complement strand
GGTTCGGAAGAAGGATCGACTGTGCTGGAAGCAGGTTCATCCTTCTGGGTATACTGATAATATCCATAGTAGATGCATGCAGGGAAAAATCCCTGTATGCCATCCTCTTCGATGTATGAAGCACCGAAACTGATCATATCATTGAGAACACTGTCATTCATGATGTTCTCAGCGCCATTGACCGCACGGAGATACACGTGGGCATCTGCATTCGTGTATATTATGCTCAGAAGAGGATTCCCCGTATTTAAAAGATCCGTATATTCTTTGCTGGAGTTCCTGTAGCTTGCAATATCTGAAATGGCATCAGGTTCCGTGATAACGAGAGTATAAACACCCAGCTCATCATAAAGAGGACCAGCTGAATAAAATATGGATGTCCTGTGACTATCTTCCGTAAAGATGCCTGCATGGTCATATATGAAACATGTATCTCCCTCTGCCAGTGCAGATGACATAAACAGAGGTATTATCATGAACAGAGCTAACAGTAAAGCAAAAATCTTTTTCATATCAACACCTCCCTATTAAATGAATGAGAACAAGAGGCTCAGTATGAGACCTATGCCACCTAAAAGCCCCAGTGTCCATGCCCAGTACTTGCCCTTGGATACAGGAAGCTCGCCTACATATTTTCCTGTCTGACCGTTCATTGCAAACATGTAGCTCTTTCCTTCATAAATGGTATTCAGCATCCAGACAGGAAGAAGCGCATAGCTTATCTTGCCTTCCGAGAAGTTGATACCCGTGTGTGTAGGTATTACGGAAGCATATCCAAATGTAGTGGAATTGAATGCCTGCTCCGTTGTGTTCTTTATCCTGAAATTTGCTCTCTGCTGTGAAGTCTTATCATCAACATCATATTTATCAGCCATGTATCCTGAAAGATATGCAGAGTTGAATGGGACCATCTCAGAGAAGTCATATGGTTCGATGGATTCCATGTATTCATCAGGCATCTTCATAGATCCGTCTACAGGAACATGTTCAAATGTCATGGTCCCGTCACGTCTCAAAAGATAATAATCCGTCTTCGTATATCTGTAATCCCCTGCAACCCAGGATGAGACCTGTGTAGCATTGTACTGCATATTAGCATTGGAATTGCAGTCAAAGAGCCAGAAAGGAACATATATTCCGTGGATGCTCTCTATCCTTCTGTTCTGGCTGTAAAGCTTAGGCAGAAGCTTCTTTCCCTTTGCGAATTCATTGAGCTTTTCTATGGCCTGTTCCTTTGTGATCTTGAAAGGTATGACATAGTTTGGTCTGAAGCTGCCGCTCAACTGCTCATTTAAGATAGTATTGTTGTCACAGTAAGGACACTTCGTTGCTGCAGTGGTGGAGTCTGTTATTATCTCACCGCCGCAGGAGGGACATATGTACACGTGCATAGGATTGCCGCTGTCATCCGTATGCCACTCAGCATTCTGCTCAGCATAGTTCTGCCAGCCGTAGTTATCCTGTGCCTGTGCATCATTCTGTGCAGCATTGAAGGCCTGTACCGTATCCACAGAGAATGTATTCCCGCAGGACTGGCATGCCATCAGCTGCTGGACAGAGTCAAATATTATCGGTGCTCCGCAACATGGACATTTATATTCACTAACGTTCATTTTTTCTCTCCGAAAATAATTAAAATCTCTTATTAAAAGTATAGTATTATTCTTTTGAAAAATAAAGAAATTATATTGACGGCAGCATCAGTCTCCGCTAACCCGGCATAAGAAAAGGATCCCCTTATGAAAGAGGATCCTTATTGAATTTACTTTAAACTCAGTCTTTCCATGCTGGAAGTGTCTTCTTAAGCTCGAAAATGTCTGGATATACATCATAGAGTCCTTCATAGATCTTCTCATATGCAGGCTTCAGTGTTGCATAGATCTTGACATTCTCTGGATTTGGAACTGTCTCCTTGGAGATCTCAAGGAACTTCTTAAGAGCTTCTTCCTCATCCTTATAGAGACCAAGAGCTATACCGGCCATTATTGCATCGCCGATGGTAGCAGCTTCTTCTGTATACTT
>CACZNR010000052.1 GCA_902782475.1 uncultured Eubacteriales bacterium | reverse complement strand
CTCCTTAAACACCTGCATTAATACATGTGTTTTGAGACGGATTTTGCAACATTTGTATTCTCCAAATTATTATTCCTAAACAAGATTTTTAAAGGCCTTCTTTATGATAATCATCCCTTTAGAACATATCTTGTTAAAATCAAATTTTATGTGTAGTTTTAAATAGTAATAACGAGAAAATAATTGTGAATTCCAATAGTTAGATGGATTCTATTGTATTTATGACATCTACTTGTTAAATATCAGCCAAGTGATCTCCTTCAGTTTTTCAAAGTCAAATGATATCCTACTTAATAAAGTAATCTTTCTTTTACATGCCATCACAAATCAAAATATAGCACAACCACAAAAAGCCATCATTATGTATGATGGACTATGAACAGCTATGCCTACTGATCCTCATCGTATCATTGCAAGAAATTCTTCCCTTTTTCTTTCGTATATCTCCTTGTACTCCTGATTTCTCAAAAAAGCATCAATATCCTTGATGTTTTTATATTGGTCTAATATTTCAGATCCATCTTCAGGCATCATGCTAAGTACAGGTTCCTCTTTACTCCATTTGCCAAACGGAACATTCACATACAGATATGTTCTTGAAGAGATCTCATCATATCGGTATCCCTCAGGCAATTCAAGAAAATCCAGAAGAAGATAATAATGGTTTCCTTCTTTCATGAGATTGTTTACTTCCATGATCTGCATAGTGATCCTGTCATCTATCTTATCTATTGACACATACTCATATACATATATGTCATTATCTTCAAGTGTTTTTTCTCCCTTATATACTTTGTTCACCATGACTTTTGTAAGAACAGCCTGATACTCAGCCTTTCTGTCATTTGTTGCTGTCACTTCAACAACAATGTCAGCTTCATCATACAGTTGCTGCATACTCATTTCTTCAGTTCTGAAGTAAGGTTCAGTTTCTCCACTGGAATCAACGACTAATACCCTGTAATCGTCTATATCCTGCATCAAGACCTGAGATATACTATCTTTGAAGTTCAAACTGTAAACCAGAGTCACTATAATAATGGCAGCCCATAATATGAAAAACCACTTTTTCCACTTCACAGCTCAATTCCTCCCCCGTACGTCATTGTCTTTGACATAACCATCCGAAAGAACATAAACCTTATCTGCAATATTATAAAGAAACTCCTTTTCATGGCTAGCTATTATTATCAATGCCCCTCTTTCTTTTTCTTCGATCAGGATATCCTTCAGCTTTTCCACGGTCTCCTCATCGAGGCTGTTAGTAGGTTCATCAAGCATTATAAGCTCAGGCTTCTCCATTATGGCCTGGGCAATGGCCAGTTTCTGCTTCATTCCAAGAGAATACTGTTTATATTTTCTCTTGTCGTCAGGATCGAGTCCAACACGCTTCAAGGCAGCATCTATCTCTTCCTCTCCAATGATCTTTTTTACATCAGCGAGCATTCTGAGGCATTCCTTTCCGGTATAGTTGGGCCAGAAACCTACATTTTCTATAGTAAGCCCCATGCTTTCAGGAAAAGATGCATCTTTTCCGAGCGTCTTGCCAAATACTGTGACTTCACCGGTGGTCGGTATGATAAGCCCTGCGATCATCCTTATGAGCATGGTCTTTCCGGAACCATTCTTTCCATATAGACCATATATTTTGCCCTTATCAAGTTCAAGATTGACATTATTTAAGACACATATCTTCTTAATGACTTTATTAACTCCTTTAAGAACGATACTTTTCATCACATTACCTCCATAACATCTTTTCTATTTATCCAAATACATCCACCCGTCAGTATCAGTACATGCAGACCAATAAAATATACTGCAGTGGTTATCAGATCCAGTCGGTTGAAAGGATCTATCTCTTCGATACTGTTTATAATGCTGTGATGAAGCAAGAACGTCCTGCATACAGGATTGATCTCACAAAACGCCTTTGCCCCGCCCATAAGCGGAATAAGCAGTATACTCATAATAAAGACAACCAATATGGTAGAAATGACTACCGCTCCGTTGTTTCTGATTGAAAAAACTGCCGCCAGAACATTGAAAATGCTTGATCCTAAGCCCAATGTCAATAACAGCATCAAAAATACCTGCACAGTTTTCGAGAAATCAAGATGGTATCCCTTAAACGATCCGACAAGTACAGTCACACCCATCTGTGATACCAGAATCAGTAAGGAAAACACAAAGGTTAGGATTTCTTTTCCAGCAAACCATTTAGTCCTGCTTTCATTTCTGGTAAAGAGATACACACACGCTGTTTCAAAATCCCTGTGCATGATATCTGACAGCATTATCAACTGAATGAATAGACTGGCTGAGTACTCTAGAACGACCAGAAATGATGTGGCTTCCTTAACAGAAAAAAGTCCTCCATATACATAAACCAGCAAAAGATGCACCTCTTTCCCAATGTCATATGAGAACCTTAAATCCATGTACATCGTCTGAATAAGGGTTATCGATACCAGCAGGATACAATTCATTATCTTTTTCATATCAGGAAAGGACCTCTCTTCTTCTAAAGACAGTGCATGCAAACAATGCTGTGAATAGCACTGATATCTTGATCATTCCAAAAGCTATCTCTTTAGCTATGACAGGGTACTCTGTACCATATGTCAGTGAAAAGATCATCTGATTCACAAGCCCCATAGGACGCATGTATATTCCAAGATCAATGAAAGTATTTCCGAACAAAGGTAACATATATGTCAGAAGGTCTATTGCAATCAGTATATATATCAGTATTGTTGAGATAACCATTTTTCCAGTGATGTGATAGATTACAATCCAGAATGCAAAAACAGATATAACTGTAAGGAGCTCCGTAAGTATGCATAAAACATAATCATTCATCACAGCACTTTTTACATCAATGTCTCCAGATAAAATGACAGGAATGATCTCAATAGCTGTTTTCAGAATTACAAAAACGACTGATGAAAATACGATAGTCCTCAAGTATGTAAAAAACAATCTTAAACTGTCGTAATGCCTTGTCAGTATCAATGGACTTCCGATAACTCTGAATACCTTGAGAAAGAAAAGAAGAAAAACAGGTAATATCACTAGAAAGAGCATGGTTTTATCATATACCATACTAAGAAAAGTGAATCCTGCATTTTCTCTTCCAATCGAAATGATTCCAACTGTACCAACCAGCATCACCATAATCATCAGCGGAATAACAACACTGGATAAAACTATCTTTAAGATAACTTTATTGCTCATAACAAATCCTTAAACAAATAAGTTTTCAAAGTTATACCAATAAAACTTAGCATATATGTCGCAATAACGATCAACACTGGTATCCAAAAAGTACTTGTTGTATATGTGGGTCTGACAATAATGCAAAGAGCAGGTGAATAATCTGCTCCTAACAATGTTAGACCTAAAAAAGTAAAAACAAAAATTACCACAATAGGAATAATATTAGTGAGAGCCTTATTTACATGTAAGTACAAACTAAGCATATAACCAAATGCTGCTATTCCCCCAGCATAAATGCTAGCAAATAGTATATGGATCAGATTCATCAGTCTCAGGTCGTTCATCCACAACAAAGGCATGGAGGTATGCTGTACCTCAATCTCAATATATTTTTTATATATGCTTCCGTCCAAAATCCCCTTAACCTGTTCATCCGGGAAAGCAATACATGCAAAAAGCTGATTAAGAACATAGATTAAAAAGACTGACAATGCACTTGTCACTATAATGGTAAATAGTTTCTGAAAAAAGTATCTGCTTCTTGATCTTCTTGATATGAGTGACTCTAAACAACCATACTCTCTTTCTCTGGAGTACTGATCAGAATAAGGAAGTATTGCCATTAAAGGAATAAAGACAATAGAAAAAAAGTCTCCAAATGTTCCTCCGAATACAAGTGAAGTCTGCCATGCAGATGCAATATAGGAAGAAGCAAACCAATTTTCATCTATACAGAAGTCAATTACACTTAATAGAGAGATGATCAATGCGCCAGTTATGACTAGGTAAAACTCAACTCTGTCAAATAATTTTTTAAACTCAATCTTCATAATCACCAAATAATATCCAAAAGCACATCAGATATTGCATCGATGTGTTTATTGTTAATCAGTAATACAAAAAATATACTAATGTTCTTCTTGTTCATAATAGAATCCCCTCAATGTCATTATAGCACGGGGGGG
>CACZNR010000051.1 GCA_902782475.1 uncultured Eubacteriales bacterium | reverse complement strand
CCGGTGGTGATCTGTGAATGTGCAGGGACCATGGCAAAGGATGCCCTTGAAATGAAAACTATTTATGAAAGTCTTATAGAGAAAGAGGTAGAGAGATGACAAAGACACAGAAAGTTCAGAACTATATCAGGGAACATGGTCTTGATGCAGTACTTCTCACCAGTATGGAGAACATGCAGTGGTACAGCGGATTCACAGCTGACACAGGCTGGGTGCTGGTACTTCCTGACAGGGAATTCTTCATTACAGATGCAAGATACATCGAGATGGCTGAGCAGCAGCTTGAAAAGGGCAGATTCACCCTCATCAAGGAGAGGACGGGAGGAGCTATCCCGCAGATGCCTGAATGGATAGGAAAGACCAACGCAAAGGTGGGAATGGAATTTGAAAAGATAACCATCGCACAGCAGAAGGTATTTGAAGAGGGCTGGCCTTTCACATATGAGCCTGTTGACGATTTCATGCATGAGCTCCGTTCAGTGAAGACAGAACAGGAGATCGAGAGCATGAAGAAGGGTGCAAAAATCACCATGGACATATTTGAGCATATGTGTTCTGTCATAAAGGAAGGCGTCACCGAGTTCGACCTGCTGGCAGAGATGCATTACATGATGAACAAGAACGGTTGTCATCCTTCATTCGCACCGATCATCGCATCAGGTGAGAACTCATCAAAGCCTCATGCAGTGCCATCCTTCAGGAAGTTAAAGTATGGTGACCTAATCACCATGGACTTTGGTGTCATCTATGAAGGAAGATGCACTGATTTTACCAGGACTGTAGCTCTCGGAGAGATTGAAGATGAGCTTAAGTTAATATATAATATTGTGAAGAAAGCCAATATAGAGACAGAGGCTCAGATGAAAGACGGAGCATCTGCAAGGGAAGTGGATGGTATTGCCAGAAAGATAATAGCAGACGCAGGCTATGGGGCTTTCTATGAGCACGGAACAGGTCATGGTGTAGGAGTCGAGATACACGAGATGCCATGGCTCAGCACAAAGTCAGTGGATACATTAAGGGAGAATATGATAGTTACCTGTGAGCCGGGGATCTACCTGCCTGGCAAGGGTGGTGTGAGGATCGAAGACATGCTCATCATCACAAAGGATAATGTCATTAATTTCTATGACACGACAAAAGAACTGATAATAATAGAATAAAAGGAGAATTCAAATGGTATCAGCTGGTGATTTCAGAAAAGGTATGACTGTTGAGATAGATGGTCAGGTATGGTTGATCGTAGATTTTCTACACGTAAAACCAGGTAAGGGTGCGGCTTTCGTACGTACAAAGCTTAAGAACGTCATGACAGGAGCAGTCCTCGAAAGAACATTCAACCCTTCAGACAAATTCCCAAGAGCAATGATAGAGAGAAAGCCGATGGAATATCTCTACAATGACAGTGGTCTCTATTACTTCATGGATCCTGAGACATATGAGCAGCTGCCTCTTAACCAGAGCCTGGTTGAAGATGCACTTGCATTCATCAAGGAGAATATGACATGCACAGTTCAGTTCTACAACGGAAGTGCATTCTCAGTAGAGCCACCAAACTTCGTTGAGCTTGAGATCACAGAAACAGATCCTAACTTCAAGGGCGACACAGCTACAGGCGGAAACAAGCCTGCAGTCCTCGAGACAGGCGCAAGGATCATGGTTCCTATGTTCGTTTCAGTAGGAGATGTAGTAAGGGTAGATACAAGAACATCAGAATACATGGAAAGAGTATAAGGTATTTATGTGAATATAAAAACACCACTTCAATGTGGTGTTTTTTATATCACAGGACTATGTAAATACTCATAAATACTGAAGGATTTTTGCTTGACAATACCAGCCTATTTCTATATAATCTTGTTTGCACTTGAGTTGAAGTAACGTGTGTCTGTAGCTCAGCTGGATAGAGCAACGGCCTTCTAAGCCGTTGGCCGGGGGTTCGAATCCCTCCAGGCACGCCATATATGGTGGATATAGCTCAGTTGGTTAGAGTGCCAGGTTGTGGCCCTGGAGGTCGTGGGTTCGAGACCCACTATTCACCCCATTTAATTTTTTTTTAAAATTATTTAGGGGTGTAGCCAAGTGGCAAGGCACGGGACTTTGACTCCCGCATTCGTAGGTTCAAATCCTGCCACCCCTGCCAAAATGTGATCCGCTAGCTCAGTCGGTAGAGCATTTGACTTTTAATCAAAGGGTCTGGAGTTCGAATCTCCAGCGGGTCACCAAAAAACAGTTTGACATCAATCCACGATGTCGTTATAATTAATGAGCATGCAAAAAGAGTGTGCTCAGATGCGGGTGTAACTCAATGGTAGAGTTCCAGCCTTCCAAGCTGGCTACGTGAGTTCGATTCTCATCACCCGCTCCATTTTTTGCGCTTCTAGCTCAGTTGGTAGAGCACCTGACTCTTAATCAGGGTGTCCGGGGTTCGAGCCCCCGGAGGCGCACCAGAAAAGCCTTTCACAGTACGTGGAAGGTTTTTTTATTGTTTCTCCTGCCGATATTGTGGCAACAGCTCTGCAAAAGATATATAATCTAACGGTGCCTGATGTAACAATCATGTTGCATTGAACGGCTTTTTGATATATAGTATAGTATACTAAAATAGTATGAATTAAATTTACAGGAGAAACTCATGTTAAGACTTGAGAACATATCCTTTGAGGTAAAAGACGAAGAGTCAAAGGAGATAATACACGACATAAGCCTTACCGTTCCGGATGACAAGCTTGTAGTCATCACCGGGCCTAACGGAGGCGGAAAATCCACACTTGCAAAGCTCATAGCAGGCATAGAGAAGCCCACGTCAGGAAAGATATTCCTTGATGATGAGGACATCACTGATCTTTCCATCACGGAGAGGGCAAAGAGAGGCATAGGTTTTGCATTCCAGCAGCCTGTAAGGTTCAAGGGCATACAGGTATTCGACCTCATACAGCTGGCAAAGGGAGAGAAGATCTCCATCGGTGATGCATGTGCATATCTTTCAGCAGTAGGTCTCTGTGCCAGGGACTACATAAACAGGGAAGTCAATGCATCCCTTTCAGGCGGAGAGCTTAAAAGGATAGAGATAGCAACAGTA
The DNA here is from genome assembly GCA_902782475.1 of uncultured Eubacteriales bacterium. Taxonomy (GTDB): domain Bacteria; phylum Bacillota; class Clostridia; order Christensenellales; family Christensenellaceae; genus QANA01. The sequence goes on along the minus strand of CACZNR010000051.1, from coordinate 1,890 downwards.
CTTGCCAAGGCATCAAGACTTTCCATCTTTGATGAGCCTGAGGCAGGAATAGACCTCTGGAGCTTCCAGAACCTGATAGAAGTATTCGAAGGCATGAGGAAGAACATCCATGGTAGTTCCATAATGATAATCTCACATCAGGAGAGGATCCTTAACATTGCTGATGACATCATAGTCCTTAAGGACGGCTCCCTTGCGGCACACGGAAGCAGGGATGAGATACTTCCTACACTTATGGGAACTTCATCGGCAGTCATGGAATGCAAGATGGTAAATTCAGTGCTTGGAGGTGGAGAACAATGATCGAACTCAATGAGATCCAGAAGAGGATACTTAGGGAAGTGGCAGATCTTCACAAAGTGTCGGTAGGTGCCTTCAACATAAGATCTGACGGACAGTCACTTGGAAGGACATCCACTGCAAACATAGAGATAGTTCCGAAGGACGCAGGAAGCGGCCTTGATATCTACATAAAGCCCGGAACGAAGAACGAGAGCGTGCACATACCTGTAGTGCTCACAAAGAGCGGATACACAGAAGTCGTATACAATGATTTCCACATCGGGGAAGGTGCTGACGTGGTGATAGTTGCAGGATGCGGAATAGACAACTGCGGAAATCTTGATTCACGCCACGACGGCATACACCGTTTCTATGTCGGAAAGGGTGCAAAGGTAAAGTATGTGGAAAAACATTATGGCTCAGGTGACGGCAAGGGGAAGAGGATCCTCAATCCCGAAACTGAGGTATACATGGAAGAGGACAGTCAGGCAGAGCTTGAGATGGTACAGATAAAAGGCGTGGACGATACCGTAAGGACCACAAAGGCTGAGCTCGGAGCAAATGCAAGTCTTGTGGTAAGGGAAAGGCTCATGACCCACGGTGAACAGAAGGCTGTGAGCAAGTACGTAATAGACCTTAACGGCGAAGGCTCCAGTGCGGACGTGGTATCAAGGTCTGTTGCAAGAGACGACTCATACCAGAAGTTCGATGCAGTGATAAACGGAAATACGGCCTGCTCCGGACACACTGAATGTGATGCCATCATCATGGACAGAGGCAGGATACTTGCAGTACCTGGCCTTGAGGCAAACAGTGTCGATGCTGCCCTCGTTCACGAGGCTGCCATAGGCAAGATAGCCGGAGACCAGATAATAAAGCTAATGACTCTTGGCCTTACTGAAAGCGAAGCTGAGGAACAGATAATAAACGGATTCCTTAAATGATAAGATGACCTTCGGGATATGCCCGAAGGTCATTTCATATCTGCTTTGAAAGCACGAAGTTTTTAAGTATAACACCTTTTCTCTCCACTTCCTGTTCCTTTTCCACATGGAATCCCCTGGAGAGGAAGAAGGGAAGTGCAGTTATGGAAGCATGGGTGACTATCCTTCCGGCACCCGCATCCATAAGGAAGGACTCGATGTCCCTGTATAACAGGGAACCTATGCCTTTTCCCTGGAAGTCCTTATGCACATAGAATCTGTCGAGATAACCGTCTTCTGCTGCATCTGCAAAGCCAACGATGATGCATTCTGTTTCAGCCAGAACTGCATGCCTTCCCCTGAATGAATCTATCCAGGCATCCTCTGGGATCTCGTTTACAGGAGGAGCCCAGGCATCCACCTGATCCTTTGAATAATCCTTTATGTTGATGCTGTGGACGGTGTCGTGAAAGAGCTGTATCAGCGTCTTCACATCATTTTCAGTTATCGGTCTTAAATGCACAGGTCCCATGCACACACCCCTTTTTACATTTGTTTAATGATATCAACTATTATATAATATAGCACGACAGATAGGAGATGATTAAAGAATGAAGGACCCGTATTTTATAAGGAACCTGTTCGGCATAGAAGGCCTTGACATAAGATGGTATGCAGTATTCAT
>CACZNR010000050.1 GCA_902782475.1 uncultured Eubacteriales bacterium | reverse complement strand
TAAGTTGATTGAACCGCCGTATACCGAACGGTACGTACGGTGGTGTGAGAGGTCGGCGGTCTGTTGACCGCCTCCTACTCGATCTGTATATGATATCTGTCTTAATGCTTTCCGCCAAAGCCTCCGCCACCGAATCCGCCTGTGCCGCCGAAGATATTGCTCTCAATATCTATCTCAGCTATCTCAGTGCCACCGCTTATGGTGCCTGACTGAGAGAATCCGTAGGTGTCAGCACCTGATACAGTTCCTCCGCTTACTATCCTGTATGTGTTACCGGACTTGAGCCCTGGAGCACTGAATACCACTGTCTGATAGTTCTTCTCTGGTGTGAACGAAAGGATCACGTTTCCGTTTTCATCTGTGATGCTTATGGCAGTTCCGGCTGAAAGATTACCCACGTTGTAGAGCACAGATGCCTGGCTATCGCTGGAACTGAGGTTCTGGGCCATGCCTGAGGAACCAGCAGCTACGAGGACGCCACCGTTTATGGACGCACTCTGGTCATAGTCCAGGGCACCGTTGCCGTTGTTGACAGGACCGCTTACAAGTGTTATGCCTCCGTTTATGGTGATGGATCCGTTTGCATCAAGTCCGTCTCCTAAGGAGTTGACATATACATATCCACCGTCGATTATCAGTTCACCTGAACCGCCTGAGAAATTGTCACCTCCAAACATCGGACTGAACTGGCTTGATGTATTGCTGCCACCGGCCGCATTTATGCCGTCATCACTGGCATTTATGGTAACTGTGCCGCCTGATATGTCGATCACTGTGGCTTCAAGGCCTTCATAGCTATTTTCTATGTTTACAGCACCTTCCAGGATAGACAGATCGGTATCTGCGTGTATCCCGTCATCCTCTGAGGAGAGAGTATATGATCCTCCGTCGATAACGACAGTCTCGTTTGCGTGGATCGCATCATCCGCTGTGTCCACGGTGACTGTACAGTCCTTTAGATATATGTCAAGGTCTGCCTTGAGTCCCTTGTATGAGTCTGATGTAGATGAGCCTGATGTTGTGCCGCTTACTACACTGATCTCTGAAGATGATGCATAAAGAAGCGTTACTGCCTGTATGCCGTCATTTCCGCAGCTGATATCTATGCTGGAATTTTCGATATATACATAGCCCCTGGACCCATCCTCCTCATTTGTGGAGCGGATGCCGTCCGTGCCGGAAGAAATGCTTATGTCAGCGCCTGTTATTTTGACACAGTCCTTGCCTTCGAGCCCTGCAGATACTGATGAGACGTCAAGAGCTGTCGCTGAGACGACCAGGTCATCCTTTGATACTACGGCGTGCTTGTAGTTACCTGTTATGGTAAGGCTGCCTGATCCGTTTATGGTAAGATCAGCCCTTGAAAATACACATCCGTCAATGCTTTCAGCAGTATATTCATCTGAATATGACGAGGAATCCGAAAGGGCATTGACCGTGCCCTGTGGTGAATACAGGAAGACCTTGTCTGACTCCTTTATATAGATGACAGGGCCGTCATCGTTTGCCAATGTGCAGTTATCGAGTATCAGGTAAACCTTTTCTTCGTCTCCGGTCTCAATGTATATCATGATGTCATCTGATGAACCTGTAAGGACATATGTGCCACCTTCAGTGATGGACAGTATCCCGTCAGAGTATACAGCACCTTTTCCTTCGATGGACACATCACTTCCTGAAATGGTGATATCACAGGCAGTGGAAGTATCCACATCATCGCTGACATCAGAATTTGAGAATGTCATGTCTATGTCGGCTGAATAGCTGAGGGTGGCAGCATGACTTGGTTCTGCGGTCTCCGCCGTGACATCGCTTACGACAGATGATGATACTGCAGCGGTGTCTGATGATATGACGGATGCTTCCCTGGAGCATCCTGTAAACAGCAGTCCCAGTATGAGGGACAGTGCTGCTGCTTTTATAAGATCCTTTTTCATAATTGTTCTTCATCCTCCTTGGTCTCGAATATAGATATCTCAAGGTTTCCGTTCCTGCAGCGCAGGTCATCCAGGAAATTCTTTATGCTCGTACCCTTTTTCATGGTCAGCTCATACTGAAGCTTGTAGAGGCTTCCCATGTTTGCTGTCTTGGTCTTTATGAGATCTGCCTGTTTTGTGTACTTGTCGAACAGGTCGTCAAAGTTGTTTTCAAATTCCAGTGACTCAGGAATGGTGATATTCAGAGTCATCTTCTTGTCCTGTGCTCCGTAGAGCTTCACAAGCAATACCATTATAATACTAATCACCAGTGCGAATAGTATGCCGATGACGATATATCCTGCTGCACATGCAAGTCCGGATGTCATTGCCAGGAATATGGAGAGTATGTCCTTGGCTTTTCCTGCATTGGACCTGAACCTTATGAGGGAGAAGGCTCCCATTACCGCAACTCCTGTGCCGATGTTTCCATTGACCATGGTGATGACGGCAAACACCACTGCAGGCATTAGGACTATGGATATCAGAAAGCCTTTGCTTACCTTGTTCCTGTAACCTGTTGCTGCGGAGATTATGGCTCCACAGAGCAGTGATGCCAGCAGACAGTACAGAAATATATCTGCTGTAAAAGTACCTGTTAATACTGAATCAAAAATTGATGACATTTTTCTCAACTCCTTTTTTATCTGTGTAATATTTCCACAGGCCATCCCTGTATGCCTTTCCGTATTTTGAAAAGGATGCAGGATAGATCCTGTACAGTGACAATGCTTTTGCGAGCCATATCGGCATGTGGTCGGAGACCTTTATCTCCAGAAGCCTTGTGTTTTCCGGCATCACTCTGTTTCCGTATATCCCTGATCTCAGGTCCAGATCGTTGACCCTTGCCAGTATGTTGCTGTCAAAGGTGATCCTTATGTCATGGTCTTCCTTTGCCCAGTATGAATCCCTGTCATAGCTTATATATACTGCAGGAGCTGTATCTTCTCTCTGCTTTACTGTATAGTCGATCTCCTTCATGATCTGGGTAGTCTTGGGCATTAGGCCTGTCCTGATATAGAACTCCGCTTCACGAAGCTTCATTGTCTCTCTTCTCTTGTAAACGATTCCGTTGCATTTTTTCTTTATTTCAAGGAATACTGTGGAATCCGGTGAAGCTTCTCCATAGCATCTTAGCCTTACTTTTTCCTTGTAGTTTACAGCGTCTATGGAGTTTCTTATGTAATAGAAGTCCGGAGTATCAAAGTACAGATTCTGTATCCTGCTCTTTGGAAAGTCTCCTGCCTCGATGTATGGGGATATGGCTCCAAGGAATCTTCTGTATGTGTCTTCGGTCATGAAGTACTTCTTTTCCGTCCTGTTGAATGTCATTATGTTTGCCATATCTTTTATCCTCCTGTCTTAACTGTGAGTAAATGATAAGTGACAAAACTTAAGCAAAACTTAAATGATAGTGGAAAAAGTGTTTATAATAAAAATGATTGAAATCAAGGAGCATGTATAAATGTCAAACAGAGCAAAAGGTATTCTTCTAATGATACTGTCATCTTTGAGCTTTGCACTCATGTCCATAGCCGTAAAGACGACCGGAGGGACCATCCCGGTCTTTGAACAGGTCTTTTTCAGAAACATAGTGATCATACTCATGGTGCTGCCTGCAACCATCAGGGAGCATACGAAGATCTTCTTCAAGGACGGTACCCAGCTGCTTCTGTGGGGAAGGTCGATCCTTGGAGTAATAGGAGTGATATTCAGCTTCCTGGCCACCAATTCAGGCAATCAGGCGGATGTAAGCATACTAAGCAGGCTCTCACCTTTTCTTATAACCATACTCTCATTTTTCATCATGCATGAAAAGATAACCAAAGTGCAGATCCCGGCTCTAATACTGGCATTCACAGGAGCCTTCATAATAGCCAATCCGAAGTTCAATTCCAACATGTATCCAATAGTAATGGCGCTTCTTACCTCTCTGGTATCAAGCTTTGCATATACGATAGTAGGCTATCTGCGTGGAAAGGCACTTCCAAACCAGATAGTGCTGCATTTTGCCGTGGTGAGCGTGCTCATCATGATACCATGCATGATATTCATATCCGGATTCGTCGTTCCGACATGGAGGGAGCTCCTCTGGCTCATTCTGATAGGTATATTCGGTACAGGAGGTCAGGTCTTCCTTACTAATGCCTACAGACTTGCTGAAACGGGAGAAGTCTCGATATACTCAAACTCCACCATCATTTTCTCAGCCCTGCTGGGGTACTTCGTACTTGGTGAGACTCTTGCATGGAACACAGTCATAGGCGGACTTCTTGTGATAAGTGCACTGCTGATAGTATTCATCGGGGGAAAGATAGAGAAGAAAAAACTTCAGGAAAAAGAAAAGGAAAATGCTTAAGGGAACTGTTCTGATACTGTTATCTCTCGTATCCTTCATGTACGGGAGACTCATTAAAAAAGCCGGATCAGGGACCAGGTTCTACAGGACATGGTACTATATTTCCCTTTGTCTCCTGTTTTTCGGGATCATATTCATAACAGGCATAGACAGGTACATTCCAGGGGCAGTGTTCAAAGTGCTGACAGTCCTTATCATCTGCGGAGCCGCTGCTGCAGCAATGATCCTCCTTTACATCCTTTCAGGCATAAGGGGCAATGAAAGGAAGAACCTTGATGTGCTTGTGGTACTGGGCTCCCAGATAAGGGAGGACGGACCGAGCAAGTCTCTGCTTTTCAGGTTGCAGGAAGCGGACAGATATCTTAAGGAAAATCCCGGGACTGCCTGCATCGTAACAGGGGGTCAGGGTTACAATGAACCCATAACTGAAGCTGAAGGGATGAAAAGTTATCTCGTTGAAAATGGGATCCGTGAGGACCGCATAATAATGGAAGACAGGGCTACTACCACCTATGAGAACCTTCTGTTTTCCTCTGCATTCCTGGACAGAAAAAATGACCATGTCGGCATAGTGACAAATAACTTTCACATAAAAAGAAGCATATGCATAGCAAGAAAGCTCGGATACAGCCATGTCTGTGGCATAGCGGGGTATTCCATGCCTTCATTCCTTCCAAACAATCTCCTCAGAGAGGTACTGGCCTTCGGGCTTGACATACTGAGGGGACACATATTCTGAGCACAGTGCATTCTTGTTTTACAATATATGAATAATATGGAATAATAATAAAAAAGAGTTTATGCAAGGAGACTTTTATGAACCACTTTATAGTAACCATAGGAAGGGAATTCGGCAGTTCCGGCAAGGAAATCGGCAGGGAACTTGCGTGGCATCTTGGAGTAGAATGCTACGACAGGAACATCGTTGAAAAGGCAGTTGAAGATTCTGGCCTCTCCCTTGAGGTCGTCTCAAAAGCTGAGGAAAGGTTCGCAGCAGGATCCAGCAGGCTCTTGAGCATAGGAGGCCTTTCCCTTAACAATGTAATGCAGATGGATGCTGCAGTAGAGGCACAGTCCAATGTCATAAGGGAACTGGCAGATAAGAGCTCATGTGTCATAATAGGACGCTGTGCTGACTTTATACTTAAGGAAAGGAAAGATGTTCTCAATGTATTCATCTATGCTCCGTATGAGATCAGATTGAAGAGGATAATGGATCTGTATGGATTCTCAAAGCAGCAGGCTGAAAGATCTGTAAAGAGGATCGATCAGCAGAGACACAACTATTATAAGTATGTTACCGGTCAGGACAGAGGTGACAGGCACGGCAAGCAGCTTATGATAGACAGCAGTCTTTTCGGCATCAGGGGAACGGCAGACCTTCTTTTTGACATAGTCCGTAAGAGATTTGAACTGGATATAGAAAAACCCGGCATCTGATTTCGGAAAGGTAGATAATGACTTCTGTTTTAGCTTTTTCTTTCAACGCCATTGGACCGGTACTGCTTCTGATAGTTGTAGGCTATATAGCAAAACGCATAGGACTTCTATCGGATACGACCATAAAGCAGATGAACAAATTCATGTTCAGGTTCTGCTTCCCGTGCATGATGATAAACAATGTCTATGGGCTCGATTCCGGATTCAGCATCCCATGGGATCTGTATCTGTTCCTGATAGTAAGCCTTGCTGTAGTACTGTTTGTCAGCTTTATCGTTGCGACACTTGTGACAAGGGACAATACAAGAAGACCGGTCATAATAAATGCAGGGTTCAGATCCAACTATGCCATTATAGGACTTGTACTGGCTGAGGGACTTGTGGGAAAGACAGCCGTGCAGCTTGCTTCCATATGTCAGCTCCCTACGATACTGTTCTTCAACATCATGGCGGTGACGATATTAAGCGTATATGCAACAGGAGAAAACAGAAAGGTAAGTGTGCTCGGGATAGCAAAGTCCATATTCACGAATCCTATAATCCTGGGACTTCTGGCCGGACTTCTCATACTTGTTGTAAGGGGAATGCTTCCTGTGGGATTTGATGGTGAAGCAGTATTCAGGATAGACCGTGATCTGCCGTGGCTCTACAAGACCATAGGATATCTTGCAAGCATGGTGACTCCTGTGGCGCTCATACTTCTTGGAGCACAGCTTGAGATAGGAAAGATCGGGGATTACAAAAAGGAACTCGTAGCTTCGGTTGCACTGAGACTTGTAGCCGCACCTGTCATAGGATTTGGCCTTGCGATACTTGCCGACAAGCTCGGGATACTCACTATCACACCTGAGATATCTGCAGTCCTTGTGGCTACATACGGTTCACCTGTAGCAGTCGCATCTGTGGTCATGTCAGGAGAGATGGGGGCGGATGACAAGCTTGCAGGCCAGGTGGTAGTCTGGAGCAGTGTGTTCGGCATGCTGACATTGTTCATACTTTGCGTAGTGATACGCTCCATAGGAATAATCTGAGAGATATATAAATGGCGTGGACAGTGTTCCACACCATTGGTGTTTATATTCCTTACTTATGCTTCAGGGAAGTTTTCCCTGTATCTTTCGATGGCTTCGGCAATGACCTTCTTTGCGGCATTCGGCCCCGTAGCCTTCTCTACATTGGTGACCTTGTTCTGAAGCTCACCATAGACTCTGAAGAAATGCCTTATCTCCCTTATTACATGAGGCTGAAGATCAGCTATGTTGGTTATGTTGTTGTATGAAGGGTCTGCAAAAGGGATGGCTATTATCTTTTCATCTTCAAGTCCGCTGTCGACCATTGGTATCAGTCCTATTGGATAGCATCTTACCAGTGTAAGGGGATCCAGCGGCTCTGAGCACAGCACCAGGACATCCAGCGGGTCATGGTCTGAACCGAGAGTCTTCGGGATGAAGCCATAATTTGCAGGATAGTGTGTTGATGTATACAGTATCCTGTCCAGGATTATGAGCCCTGAATCCTTGTCCAGTTCATATTTTTTCTTGCTTCCCTTGGCGATCTCGACGACACAGAGAAAGTCGTCAGGTGAAACTCTCGATGGATCTATGGAGTGCCATACAGTATTCATGTTCATATACAGTACCTTCCTTTATCTGTTTTCGAGAGCAACCAGGGCTGCTCCGTATATACCTATCTCATTCGATGTGAAATGTGCAGGCAGGAAATATACCTTTTCCATGGTATCTGCACCGACCCTGAGCTTCTGGAAATTCTCTTCAATGCCCGTGAAAAGCTTGTCACCGAGGTTTGTGAGTCCACCACCGAGAATGTAGCAGTCGATATTGAGACATTTGTAAAGATTGAAGAAAAGTATGCCTATGGTCCTGCAGATCTTTGAGAAGACCTCTTCTGCCAGGGCGTCATGATTATCGAGACCAAATGAAAGGGCTCTTCCATCTATGGTGCCGTGTGCTTCAAGGTAGTCCTTGAGTATGGTCTCCCTTCCTGAATCTATGACATGCCTTATATACTTCGGATAGTTTGCTCCACCTGCATATGCTTCGGCACAGCCTCTGTTTCCGCAGCCGCATGGCTCACCGTCAGGGAAGGTTATCATGTGTCCTATCTCACCTGCAGCAAGATGGCTTCCGCGGAACAGCTTGTGGTCGATTATGATGCCGGCACCGACACCAGTTGAGATGGTGCAGTAGATCATGTTGTCAAAATTCTTGCCCGCTCCCAGTATGCTTTCAGCAAGGCCTGCAGCATTTGCATCGTTTTCAAGCACTATCGATGCATCAGGGAACATGTTCCTGAGAGACCTGTAAAGCGGGAAATCATTGAGAAGAGGGATGTTCGGAGCAAAAAGGACCGATCTTCTGTCCTTGTTGATTATGCCGGGGACACCGATACCGATACTTGAGATATCGTCCTTCTTGAGTCCGGCTTCGCGCACGAGCTCTTCTATGGTGTCCTGCATCTTTACGAAGATGCTGATGGCAGTCATGCCCTCTATGAGGAAGGAATCAGTACACAGCATCTCATTGTCGCTGTTCATGATCCCAATAGCTATCTTTGTACCGCCTATATCGATACCTAATGCATAGGTCATCTGTATCACTCCTTAAGTTTGTTTTTTATATTATAAAACAGAAGAAGTGCATTGATAACATGCTGAGAGGCAGTTTAATGAATGGTAACAGCAAAAATTATAATTATATGAATAAAAAGTACGTGAATATGGGGCCTACAGGGACATGGAGGCATCAAACTTCTTGAATATTGAATGCTTGAAGAGTATAATAATGCGGTAAAAGATTGCAAACTCGGAGGCTTTTCCGTGCAAAAGGAAAAAATAGTCAATATACCAAATATACTTGCAATGATAAGACTGCTGCTGGTACCTGTCGTATTCATGCTCATCATGAAGGACAGATACATAGTTGCTCTTGTCGTATTCCTTCTTGCTTGTTTCACGGATCTGGCTGACGGTTATATTGCAAGACATTACGGTCTCATAACACAGCTTGGAACATTCCTTGATCCTCTGGCTGACAAGTGCATGGCCGTATTTGTGATAGTAGCTTTTACCATAAAGGGAGTCCTTCCGTTATGGGTGACCATAGTCATTTTCACAAAGGAGTTCCTTATGTTAGTGGGAGGCCTTCTGGTGGCCAAGAATACCAGAAGAGTTCAGCCTTCCAATCTTTTCGGAAAGATAGCTGCATTCGTGTTCAATGCTTCTATTGCAACATGTTTCCTGCATGCATATCTTGATCCTTTCTACAGGTGGTTCATATATATCGGTCTGGCCGGAAGCGTTGCAAGCCTGATACAGTATGCCCTGAGGAATAAAAACGACATTATAGACAAATAAAATGCTGTGAAGAAGAGGAGTACCTCTGGGACTGTCATCAGAGAGCTGTTACCTGGCTGAAATAACAGCGGCATGGAACATTGGGAATGTTGCTTTGGAGCTCCATATCTGATAAGGATATGGCGTTTATGCGCGTTAAGCATGTGTCCACGTAAGTGGATCAGGAGCCGGTGCCTGAAAGGGTGGCCGGGAAATAAAGGTGGTAACACGGGCTTTCGTCCTTTTTATAAGGATAAAAGCCTTTAGTTTTGTTAGGAGAAACATTATGAGTAATCAGGAAGAGATCGCAAAGGCATATTCACATGCTGAAGTAGAGGAAAAACTGTATTCCCGCTGGATGGAAAGAGGATATTTCCATGCCACACCCAACAAGAACAAGAAGCCTTACTCAATAGTAATGCCGCCTCCAAATATCACGGGGCAGCTGCACATGGGACACGGGCTGGACAATACCCTGCAGGATTCCATCGTCAGGTTCAAGAGAATGCAGGGATATGAGACTCTGTGGATGCCTGGAACTGACCATGCTTCCATTGCTACAGAGGTCAAGATAGTTGAACAGATGAAGAAGGAGGAAGGCCTCACCAAGGAAGATATCGGAAGGGAGGAATTCCTTAAGCGTGCATGGAAGTGGAAGGAAGAATATGGTGGCAGGATAGTTTCACAGCTTAAGAAACTTGGTTCATCATGTGACTGGGAAAGAGAACGTTTCACCATGGATGAAGGCTGCAACCGTGCAGTAAAGTCCATGTTCGTAAGACTGTATAACAAGGGACTCATATACAAGGGCAACAGGATCATCAACTGGTGTCCGAAGTGCAGGACGACTCTTTCAGATGTCGAGGTCGAATATGAAGATCAGGCTTCACATCTCTGGAACATAAGGTACGACCTTGAAGACGGTACAGGCAGCGTTACAGTTGCTACCACAAGACCTGAGACGATGCTTGGTGACACAGGTGTTGCCGTAAATCCTGCAGATGAGAGATATAAGGACATCGTAGGAAAGAATGTTATCCTTCCTATCATGAACAGACCTATCCCTGTAGTGGCTGATGACTATGTTGACATGGAATTCGGCACAGGAGCCGTAAAGATGACACCTGCCCATGACCCTAATGACTTTGAAGTCGCACAGAGACATGGACTTGAGATAATAAGAGTACTGGATGACGGTGGTGTTGTAAACGAGAATGGCGGAAAATACTGCGGACAGGACAGATTCGTTGCAAGGGACAACATAGTCGAAGAACTCAAGGAGCTAGAAAACCTTGTAAGCATTGAGGATTACAGCCACAATGTAGGAAAATGCTACAGATGCGGTACCACCATCGAACCTATCATCTCATCACAGTGGTTCGTTTCAATGAAGCCGCTGGCTGAGCCTGCCATAGAGGCTGTAAGAGACGGAAGGATAAAGTTCATACCTGAAAGGTATTCAAAGACATACTTCAACTGGATGGAGAACATAAGAGACTGGTGCATATCCCGTCAGCTCTGGTGGGGACATAGGATACCTGTGTTTTACTGTGATGACTGCGGAGAGATGATCGTATCAGAGAACAATGAGACAGTATGTCCGAAGTGCGGAGGAAAGCTCCGTCAGGACGAAGATGTCCTTGATACATGGTTCTCGTCAGGACTCTGGCCATTCTCCACCATGGGCTGGCCTGACCAGACAGAGGAGCTCAAATACTTCTATCCTACAGACGTTCTTGTAACAGGATATGACATAATCTTCTTCTGGGTAGCCAGGATGATAGTATTCGGACTGGAAGCCATGGGAGATGTTCCTTTCAAGTACGTGAACATACACGGAATAGTAAGGGATGATCAGGGCAGAAAGATGAGCAAATCCCTTGGAAACGGCATTGATCCTCTGAAGGTCATCGAGGAATATGGTGCAGATTCACTGAGGTTCTCACTGGCACAGGGAACAAGTCCAGGAAACGACATGCGTTACTATGACAGCAAGGTAAAGGCTGCAAGCAACTTCTGCAATAAGATATGGAATGCTTCCAGATTCGTGGCAATGAACATGGAAGGCAGGAATATCACGGAAGACGTGGACGCACTTGAACTTGACATATCGGATAAATGGATACTCTCAAGGCTCAACAGCGTCATAAACGAAGTTACCGAGAACATGGAAAAATTCGAGCTCGGACTTGCTTCAGAAAAGATATATGACTTCATATGGAGCGAATACTGTGACTGGTACATCGAGATGTGCAAGTCAAGACTGTATGAAGGCACAGACAGGGAGAAGGATACAGCCATCTCAGTACTGGTATATGTACTTGAGAATGCACTCAAGCTCCTGCATCCGATAATGCCTTTCATCACTGATGAGATCTATACCACAATGCTTGGACACGATGGAAGCATCATGATATCAGAATGGCCTGTATGCAGTGATGCACATGTATTCTCTGATGAAGTTGCATCGATGGAAGAGGTGATGGAACTTACAAGGAGCATAAGGAACATAAGGTCCCAGATGAATGTTCCACCGAGCAGGAAGGCGACCCTTTATGTTTCATCCTCGATATCCGACAAGATAAAGAGTGCAGGAAGTTACCTTACAAGGCTTGCATATGCATCTGAGGTATATTTTGAAAATGAGGATTTCAAGGAACCGGAAGGCAGCATAACAGCCATCACTCAGAATACAAGAGCTTTCATGCCTATGGGAGAACTGGTAGACATAGAGAAGGAACTGGAGAGACTTGGCAAGGAAAAGAGCGATCTTGAGAGTGAAGTAAAACGTGCAGAAGGAAAGCTCAGCAATGAAAAGTTCACCAGCAGAGCTCCGGAAGCAGTAGTAAACGAAGAAAGAGAAAAACTTGCGAAGTACAGGGATATGCTGGAAGCTACCCTTGCAAGGATCTCTGAAATGGAAAGGTTGCAGAAAAAATGAGATTTCTACAGGTAGTCGGGACAAAAGGCAAGGGATCCACATCCACATATATTGCCAATATACTTACTGCTGCAGGATATAAAACAGGCCTGTTCGTTTCGCCTCATATCCAGGTGGAGAATGAGAGGATCAGCATCGACGGGAAGAATATCCCTGACGATGTCCTGGCAAGATACATGAAGAAAACAACTGTCAGTGGATATTTCAGGAAGTTTTTCCAGGTAGCCATAATGTGGTTCCACGAACAGAATGTCGATGTTGCAGTAATGGAGACAGGCATGGGAGGAAGATATGACCCTGCTACGGAACTTGACGTCATGCAGCTGGTCATCACAAGGATAGGAATGGATCACATGAATGTCCTTGGCGATACCATACAGAAGATAGCGCTGGAAAAGATCGCTGCAGTCAGGATGAAGGGTGATGTCATCTCTGCTCCTCAGGTGCCGGAAGTCAGCACACTTATAAAAACCACCGCATATCTCAGGAAGGCTTCATTAAAGGAGGTCCTTCCTGAAGATATAAAGATAAATGAAGACAGAAGCTTTTCCTACATGGGGATCAGCAATGTCATGCTCAAGAACCCAACGAGCCTTCAGTATGTGAATGCTTCAGTTGCCATTGCATCAGCCATGGGACTTCGCAGAAGGGGATTCAACATAACAGGTGATGCCATAAAGGAAGCGCTGGAAGACACGTTCCTTCTGGGCCGTCAGCAGTATCTTGAGAAGGAGAATGTCCTTGTGGATGGTGCACACAATGTGGACTCTCTGAAGTTCCTGCACGATACTCTGAAAAATGTATACGGCGGAAAGAGAAAAGTCCTTGTATGTGCAGCACTTAAGGATAAGGATGTCACATATTTTAACGATATGGCAAAGGATCAGTTTGAAAAGGTATTCGTTTCACAGATGGAATATGAACGCTGTTTCAAGAATACTGAACTTGCTGCCATATTTGATGATGAGGTGGAGACTGTTCTCTGCAGCGACACAGAAGATGCTTACAGAAAAGCAAAAGAATACATAGGGGATCAGGATGTCATGGTGGTCTTTGCCGGTTCTATCTATCAGGCAGGCGAAGCACTGGATATGCTGACGAAATGAGGAGTTACAAATGAATTTTAAGCAGCGTGTAAGAAATCTGTGGGGATTTTTTACAACATATGAGAAGATCTGGTTTTTCAGTATAGTTATACTTTCGATAATATTTGCTTTCATATTCCCCGAGGAAGAGACCCAGGGAGTCAATGGAAAGCTGATAATGGCACTGTATCTTGTTGACATATTCAGCAATGTCCTTTGTGAACTGCTGATATCAAAACAGAGCAAGTGGAACTTCCTGGTGTCACTGGTGGTGGAAGTAACAGAGATACTTATCTCCATAGTGCTCTCATACCGTTTTGCAACACTTGCCACGACTCTGTTCTTCTGGATACCTATAGACATCATAAGCTTCTTCAACTGGCACAGACATAAGGATATGGATCAGGAAGAGCTTACCATAGTAAGGAAACTTACCGGCTGGCAGGAGGTCCTTGTGGTTGCAGCCATAGCTGTATGGACAGTGGTAGTCGGATATCTGCTGACACTTGTGGAATACAACGGCATATTCTCTGACAATCCTACACTGGAGACGATAGTGGTCTATCTTGATGCATGCTGCAGTGCAGTCGGAATTGCAAATGGTCTGTTCATCCTTTTCAGATACAGGGAACAGTGGATAGCATGGTATATCAATACCATACTTGAGACGATAATGAACATACTGGCAGGACAGTGGATACTTCTGATCCTCAAGGCAGGATATTTCACCAATACGACTTACGGTTATATCAAATGGACGAAATACATAAAGGAAAGACAGAAAAAGATAGATAAGGGACTTGTAAAGGAGTAAGGGATGAAACGGATAGGATTTGACAATGAGAAGTATTTGAAGATGCAGTCAGAACATATCCTTGAGAGGATATCCAAATTCGATAACAAGCTGTATCTGGAGTTTGGCGGAAAACTTTTTGATGACTACCATGCTGCAAGGGTCCTTCCGGGATTTGCTGCTGACTCAAAGCTGCAGATGCTGGCAAAGCTTGCTGACCAGGCAGAGATAGTTATTGCTGTAAGCTCACAGGACATAGAAAGGAACAAGGTCAGAGGTGACCTTGGTATCACCTATGACAACGAGGTCATCCGTCTCATCGATGAGTTCAGAGGCAGAGGGCTCTATGTTTCAAGTGTAGTGCTTACAAAATATAACGGTCACAGGAAGATCGACCTGTTTGAACAGAGGCTTAAGAAACTCAACGTAAAGGTTTATCATCACTTTCTCATTCCTGACTATCCTACAAATGTTTTATCCATAGTCAGTGAGGACGGTTACGGAAAGAATGACTATATAGAGACTGAGAGAAGTCTTGTAGTCGTTACAGCTCCTGGACCTGGAAGCGGAAAGATGGCAACATGCCTTTCACAGCTTTATCATGAGCTCAGGAGAGGAGTCAGGGCAGGATATGCCAAATTTGAGACATTCCCTATATGGAACCTTCCTCTTGATCACCCTGTGAATCTTGCATACGAGGCAGCCACCGCAGACCTCAATGATATCAACATGATAGACCCGTATCATCTCAGGGCATATGGAGTTACAACAGTCAATTACAACAGGGACGTTGAGATATTCCCTGTACTCAATGACATATTCATGAGGATATATGGAGAAAGCCCATACAAATCACCTACAGACATGGGAGTCAATATGGCAGGAAACTGCATAATCGATGATGAGGCATGCAGGGAAGCATCCTATCAGGAGATCATCAGAAGATATTATGATGCAGTTACGGGAGTTTCCGAAGGAAGAAGACTTCCTGAAGAAGTGACCAAGATACAGATGCTCATGAGTCAGGCAAACCTTACAGTATTCGACAGGAAGACCGTTGAACCTGCTCTTAAGAGAGCAGAGGAGACAGGCGCACCTGCCGTGGCCATGGAGCTTAATGATGGTACCATCATCACAGGAAAGACATCTGATCTTCTTGGAGCATCGTCAGCGGCGCTCCTTAATGCAATAAAGGTACTGGCAGACATAGATGACGAGACGAAGCTCCTTGCTCCGTCTGCCATTGAGCCTATCCAGCATCTTAAGACTGAATATCTTGGAAGCAAGAACCCGAGACTTCATACAGATGAAGTGCTGATAGCGCTTTCAGCAACGGCAACTGCAAATCCTGTTGCAAGAAAAGCTCTTGAACACCTTCATGAACTTGAAGGCTGTCAGGTACATTCAAGTGTCCTTCTGTCACAGGCAGACAGGAACACATTCAAGAGACTGGGATGCAATCTGACATTTGAGCCAACCAACGGCTGAGGATGATAAATATAAATAAGGATCGGTACCAAGGTGCCGATCCTTTTAAGTATCATCAGTTTTAGATCATCCTTTAACTTCTGAAGCTTCAGGTTCGTTATCGATGAGAGCCGACCTCAGATTGATGAGTTCGCTCTTGTACTGGTTCCCGGCGATGTCAGTGACCACAACCTGAACGATTATGTCTCCTATGGATACTTTTTCATATGTGAGTTGGAGCTCATTTGCCATAGCTATCTTGTAGCCATAGCTCATGTCATCCACATTTACACCATTGTAAGAGACTACAGGATAGAAGAATTCGATGACATCTCCGGTATTCAGGTTGTCAGTCCTGGTAAATACACCCATGGTGGTGACGGAAGTAAGCACTTCCTCTGAATTGGCCAGCAACTGGCTCATTTTGTCATTTATCTTGCAGGGGATAAGATAATACTCCTCATCATCAAAACCCCTGTAGCCATATGTAGAGACAGTCTGGCTGTTGATGGTGAGCCATTCCTCTATCGACTCAGAGATGATGTATTTTCCTTCTGCATTCTGAAGTATTGCAGGCATGTCGCCAAGCTGTATGAAGTAATTGCCTGTATCAGCGTATGCATGGATCCTTATGGAATGGATCTTTCCTTCTTCCTCTGAGAGGTCCAGAAGGAGATCCTCGCCATCGCTGGTGAAGATGAGCTTTGATTTATCAAATATGAAACTTTCATTATTTTCATGGTAAAGCTCATATATGTCATTCCTGAACCAGGAATCTGACTTCTTTGCCATGCTGGAGACACTGGCTGTCATGTAGCAGGTCAGGAATTCATATTCGCCTCTG
>CACZNR010000049.1 GCA_902782475.1 uncultured Eubacteriales bacterium | reverse complement strand
TCCCTGATCTTCTTATTAACGAATCCCGATATAGCCTGATAATCCTCAGGAGTTGCAGTCTGTGACCTTGCTCCAAAGTCACCATCCTTTTTGATCATTACAGGAATGATATCCGAAGTGCCTGAAATGTCCTTATCCAGGAGCTTTACGATATCTATATTTTCGCTGACCAGCCCGGTCATTTTAAGCTTCGATATTACCTCTTTATTGATATCGTCTGTTATCATTCCTTCTTTTCCGTCAACCACGGGGTCTGTCACGTGATAATATAAAATAGCTGCAGGAACGATCTCTTTTTCAGGGGTCTTTTTCTTCTGGACTGCACTTGCAACGTTCATATACATCACCAGCTGAAGCTGTAGTCCATAGTACAGGGAAGCAACATTGAACTGATGAGCTCCTGATTTAAAATCCATGACCTTCACATAAACGTGATCTGAATCCTCATATAGATCAACACGGTCAATCTTTCCACTGAGTTTCATTCGCTCTGTGATGACCTTCTTTTCATCCTCTGAAAGAGCAATATTTATCTCATCTATGTTGCCAGCTTCTTCAAAGCTCATTTCCACAGAGGCAGGTTCAAAGGATCCCTTTGTCATCTGGTACTGAAGGGTGTCAACAGTTCTTGAAAGGATCCTCTTAATTCTTTCTATCATGAACTGATTTCGGGCGCTGCTTCGCAAAATGGTGTCTCCATAGGCGTCCACGCACTCGGTTAAAGCTTCATTTAACATCCTGTCAGAATCCTCTTTTGTCAAGGTTCTCCAGTCGAGATGTTTCTCAATTATCTCCCCTGTATATTTCTCCAGTACCTTGTGGAAAACATTACCAAGGTCAGAGGCTTCAAATTCATATTCTTCTCTTTCATCAGGCCTTAAGCCATACTTAACAAAATGGGCATAGGCGCAGCTTGCATACTGCTCAAGCCTGCTTACACTGTTTTCAAGAGTTGCTCCGTAAAGAGCAAGGGCAATAGCCTTGGAAAGTGGCACTGACTCATAGTGCTTAAAGGCTTCCTGAGTAAGTCTCTCAATAAGGTCCTTACTGCTGTCATCATAAAGGGCCTTGCCAAGAGCTGATATGTATTTGTGTTCACTGTCCTTAAGACCACCGTGAGCATAATCGCATATAAGGGCTGAAAGAGTGTATATTCCATCCTTCCTGGATACAAGCTGATCCTCTAAGCTGTTATCCTCTGGCCTCTCTGCCATTAGTCCCTCATACATCTGTGTTAGTTTAGGTATCAGGTATGCAGGACTTAAGCTCTTGCCATCTCCTGAGAGCACAGCATAGGACAAAAACAGCTTGTCTGTGGGTTTTGTGAGGTTCATGTACAGATAGAGCCTCTGTATATACATCTGCTGTCTTGGTGTTGGGGCAAATTCAACATCTGTTCCAAGGTCAATAAGGAACTGCCTGTCGATATCCGACAGGATACCGCCACCGCCTACGTTTGAAGGGATGTTTCCATCATTGACTCCAACAAAGAACAGAACCTTCACTTCCTTGAGCCTTGTTCTCTCGATATCTCCGACGATTATCCTGTCAACGTCCTGAGGAATGGTTCCAACTGAGATCTCCCCAATTCCCGCAGACACTATGTCCCTGAACTCGCTTATTCCAAGCTTCTCATCGCCGATAAGGCCTCTTATCTGCTCAAGAAGGGTCATTACCTTGTCATAGATCTGGTCGTACTCTCTTGCTTTTTTAAGGTCCCCGGCTTTCTCAAAGCGCTGTTTGTAAGCTTCAAGCTTATCCTTCGAAGCATTGCCCTCTATAACAGTGATAAGGGCGTCTATTATCTCTTTTGCCGTGCCATTCTTGGCCTTAAATAAAGGCGCAAGTTCAGAATTTATGGCTTCTCGCATACACTCAAGCTTCTCAAGGACTTCAAGGTCCTTCTGGCTTCTCTTATCGGGATCAGCGTATTTCCTGAACCTCTTTGGCATCCTTCGAAGGAACTTATCCTCCCATGCCTTCTCTCCCCTGATTCCAAGAGCCCTTACATAGTTCTCTAAAAGATCAGTGTCGTTCATATCAAAGGATGTAAGGCCGCTTCGCATGTAGTGGAACACATCCTCGTACTTGTAGCCTGAAATAACGATATTCAGGGCACTTGAGATATATTCGATAAACGGGTTAAGTAAAATGCTGGTGTTCTGGTCAACGTACACCGGAATATCAAACCTCTCCGCCGCCCTTGCTATCTGCTCTCCGTAGGCCTCAAGACTTCCGCATACAAGGGCTATATCCCTGTAGGCGTACTGTCCAGTCCTTATAAGGTCAGCGATCTTTATCATGGTCTGCCTGATTTCTTCAGCCTGATTCGTAGCCTCATAGATAAATATGGAGTCGTTTTTACCGTCAAACTTGTCATTTTTATACCGGAAAAGAGATTTCTCCAGATATGCAAGAGCTTCATTGTCCTTATGTCTAGCTACAATTTCATCTTTTATGAAAATGTCACCTGTGTCACCACCATTTGCCATGTCACGATGACGGATCTCCCTATAGGCTTCAAAGCTTGGGATTGTGGAACCATTTTCCCTCTGGAGCTCATATTCAAGGCGCTCTAAATCCCGAACAGTCTTCTTGGTGAGCATAAACAGCTCCTGTTCGCCAAATTCTGCTGCATATGGATCCTCTTTGGGGCTGATAGTCAGCGATACAATAACTTCCCTTGATAGAGCCAGAAGCTCTTTTACCACCC
>CACZNR010000048.1 GCA_902782475.1 uncultured Eubacteriales bacterium | reverse complement strand
TCTATCCTTGCCATTTCAGCATAGTTCTGATACTGCTGCATTTTTACTGACATCTCATCACGAAGCAGCTTTGTCTTCTCCTTCATCCTGTCAGCCAGTATCCCGTACTGCTCTGCCCCGAAGATCCTGCTGAATATTGCTTCCCTTTCAGGGCTTGTTGCCGTAAGTATCTCTCTGAATTTGCCCTGGGCTATGAGGACTGTCTGGGAAAACTGAGTCTCACTCAAGCCTATGATCTCGGCTATCCTTCTGTTCACAGCTTCATTTCCTTCACATATGTCCCCAGTCCTTTTTTCCAGAAGAGAGGCCTTGGGCGTCTCTTCTATCATCCCTTCTCCACGTTTTCTCTTTCTGGAATATCTCGGATTGCGTCTTATCTCATATTCATATCCCAGGTGTTCGAACCTGAAAAGGACATACGTATCCTCTTCCATTGGGGCATAGTCGCTCCTTAAGCTCGCGGGCTCCTTGTAATTCTTTCCTCCGCTGACATTCCCGTACAGTGCAAAGGTGATGGCATCGAAAATGGATGTCTTTCCTGCACCGGTATCTCCCGTGACAAGGAATATGCCCCTTTCTCCGAGCCGTGTAAAATCTATCTTCTCCGTACCGGCGAATGGTCCGAATGCTTTTATCTCAAGATAAAGTGGTCTCATCGTCCTTCCTCCATTTCCAGAAGTATGTCAGTCACAGCCTTCACAGCTTTTTCAGAAGCTTCCCTGCCGTCATGCTGAAGCCTGTAAAAGTTCCTGAAATGATCCAGCATGCTGTCCTCCTCGGGTTCCATGACTGCCTCAGGCGCAGCCCCTGCTGTTTTTCTTTCAAGTCTCAGTGAGAGGAGATTCGGAAATACCGTCTGAAGTGCTCCCCTGGCATCAGGAAGCATGTTCTCATCTTCCAGTATGACTTCGATGTAATCCTCTGAAGGCTGATGCTCCATGATGTCAGAAAATCTTCCCTTTATCCTTCTCATGTCGTGAAGCGGAACGAATGGAATTTTATTTACTTCCAGGACCCCTTTTTCCATCACATCCACTATGAGAGCTCCCTTTTTCTGGTCACATTCATCGAAATGATATTTCAGAAGGGACCCGCAGTACTGTATGCTTTCACTGCCTGCTCTCTGTGGAGCATGTATATGCCCAAGTGCCGCATAGTCAAAGACCTGCAGCAGCGAAGATGATATCTCTTCAAGACCACCTATGCTCATTTCCTCCGATCCTCCCTTGGATGCACCCCTTATGAACTGATGGCACACAAGGACATTCCTTCGTTTCGGGTCTATGTCGTATGACTTAAGGAGCATGGAAACGGCCTCCTCAAGGGTCTGTGAAGGATCATCCGGAAACAGTCTGTTTATGGCTGAAAGTCTGAGGAACGGAAGAAGATATATATCTATCTCCCCATAGCTGTCAGTCTCTGTATATTTCTGAGGCTTCAGGCTCACAGGAACGGAAGTATATATCCCTGACCTCTGCAGTATCCCTGACAGATATGACACCTGCGCCTGATTGTCATGATTCCCGCTGATCATATATATGTGTTTTCCCGTGGCAGAAAGGTCCCTGAGAAATGCATCAACAAGCGCTATGGCCTTTTCAGAGGGCTGGGACCTGTCGTAGATATCCCCTGCTATGAGGACAGCGTCACACCCGTACTCTTTCACCATCTCAGGTATCTGTCTCAAAACTGCTCTCTGATCTTCTATGAGGTCTATATTGTGGATCCTCTTCCCTATGTGCAGATCCGAAATATGTAAAAATCTCATCATCTTCTCCTTAGATTTCTCTTCATTAAGTATACCAAAATTTCATTGCCTGAATGCCCGGAAACCCGAAATCATATATAATAAGATTCATCAGGATCAACGGAGATGGATAGCATGCTTTACGAAAGAAATGACCTATGGAAACACCTGGCAGAAACAGGTAAACCCATATATCTTTATGGAATGGGGAATGGTGCTGACAAGATACTTACTGTACTTGAATCTCTTGGCATACATGCAAAGGGCGTATTTGCCAGTGACAATTTTGTTAGGTACCAAAACTTTCACGGATACACCGTCTGTTCCTATGCTGATGCCAGAGCCAGGGACCCTGAGATGATCGTGCTGGTATCCTTTGGCACTCAGCTTGATGAAGTCATCTCAAACATACTTCGCATCGACAAGGAGCAGGAACTGTTTGCACCCTTTGTCCCCCTGTTCGGAGATGATCTCTTTGATCTTTCATACTGTGACTCCCACAGTTCTGATCTTGAGAAGGTATACAGCATGCTGGATGATGATCTTTCAAGACATGTCTTTTCTTCCATACTCACCTACAGGGTCACGGGAAAGATCTCCTATCTCATGGATGCCACTACCGAGAAAGATGAGATATTTCAGAGATTCTCTCTGGGAGAGAGACCTTCATTTGTGGATCTCGGAGCATACAACGGCGATACCATCAGGGAATTCTGTTCCCTCTGGCCCGAGCACTCACGGATCTTTGCAATGGAGCCCGACAGGAAAAACTTCAGAAAACTTGTAAGCAACACCATGGACATCCCTTACACCACTCTCTGCAATGCCTGCAGCGGATTTGCCGAAGGTTCCGCATACTTCGCCCAGAAGGCAGGAAGGAATTCCTCTATTTCCCAGAAAGGCAATATTAAGGTACCTATGTATACTGTAGACAGCATGGTACGCGACAGCCATGTATCATATATAAAGATGGACGTGGAAGGAAATGAAGCCGACTCCATCAGAGGAGCCGCCTGGACAATAAAAAAAGATCATCCTTCCATGCTTATATCAGCATATCACAGAAGTGAAGATCTCTTCTCTCTGCCTCTTCTTGTGGATTCCATATCCGGTGGATACAGGATACTCATGAGGCATCACAGATATATCCCTGACTGGGATACGAATTATTATTTTCTTTAAGGCTACATTGCTCCTATGAGCAGCAGGAGCACAGTTGTGGCTATAAGAGCCAGTGACAGAACTATGAGTGATGGTATCCATATTGCCTTTTTCTTAAGGACCGATCCTACCGCCGTCATTATGCCGCTTGCCACCAGAGCTATAAGCAGGAGCTCTGAAATCCCCAGTATCCCTCTCATATCTGTCCTTCCTTCAACACGGCTATGAGACCCTTTATGGTCTCACCATGTTCCATGAACATCTTCTCATGTTCTGTAACTATGTTATCCTCAAAACCCGATACTGAAAAATCTTCGCTTTCAAATATGATATCAAAACCGCTTTCCCTGAAGTATTCCTTTGAAGCTGTGTATAGATCCAGGTCATCAGTCTTGAAATAGAATCTTACTCCGGGCTTGAGGAATCTTCTGTAGGTCATGAGCTGTCTTGTATGTGTCAGCCTGTGCTTGTTGTGCTTTGCCTTTGGCCATGGATTGCAGAAATTGATATATACCGTCTCTATGTCGTCCTCAAGGGAAAAGATCTCATCTATCCGCTCTATGTTGCATACAGTGATATGTACGTTCTTATCCTCATCACCGAATCTGTTTTCGATATTTCTTTTTGCAAGAAGCAGCATCTCGTCCTTGATGTCTATTGCTATGAAGTTCCTGCTCCTGTCCCTGTATGAAAGTTCAGAGATGAAGTGCCCTTTTCCGCATCCAAGCTCTATGGCAAGAGGCCTCTCTTCCGGAAAAGCTCTCTTCCATTCTCCACGGTATGATCTCGGATCATCTATATATACTGAACTTGCAAGTAGTTCTGCTTTTGCATATGGTTTTTTTCTGATTCTCATATTTCCACCTTTTCCTGATTATTATACCTTGATAAGTGCAATAATTCACTTTATTTCAGGGCAGTTGGCATATACAATATTGTATATGAGAGATCCATACGCACACATCCTGCTGGATGACGACAAAGAGATACTTATAAGACTGAGGCCCGACTGTTTTCCCAACACCGTGAACAGTTTTGTTTTTCTGTGCAGGAACGGTGTCTACAGGGATCACTCAATAGAAAGGATAGTTCCCGGTTATGTCATCGACGCCAGCTACACTGCCTTTCATAACAGTCTTGCCAAATATCTTATAGCAAACGAATCAGGTTCTCCTCTGTCAGAAACTGCTCCCCTTCCTGTTCCAGGAACAATATGCATGGGAGGATATGACGGATTCATAGCGGGAGGAGAATTCTTCTTCCCTCTGTCCTCAAGCGAAAAGATAATAGGAAACTACCCGGCTTTCGGTGAAGTGGAAAAAGGAATGGATATTATCCTTCTCTGGGAAAAAGCAGAACTTTGTCCTGTCGTGTCGCCATACGGTGCAGATGTAGTCATCAATGCCCCTGTGGATCCTATCGTTATAACTGACATTGTGATAGAGCCCAACGGTCATGTTTTTTCCGAGCCCGTCAGGATGAAGGATGTTCCTCTCCCTGTAAGCTGGAAATAAGGATTGATTCTTTTTCCGTCATTTTTTATAATTATATTCCGCAACTGATCATATAAAGGATATATCAATATGTCTATAATCGAACTTTTACTCATTGCCGTAGGGCTAGCTATGGATTCTTTTGCAGTATCCATATGCAAGGGTCTCAGCATGAAAGAACTCAATGTTTCTAAAGCTGTTATCGTGGGAACATATTTTGGTGTTTTCCAGGCACTTTTTGCCATCATCGGATATCTTCTTGGAAGCACCTTTTCATCCTTCATTGCAAGCATAGATCATTGGGTTGCTTTTGTACTTCTGCTCATAATAGGCGGCAATATGATAAAGGAATCCTTTGATAAGGAATCCGAAAGTATAAATGCTGATATCAGTTTCAGGGTAATGGTACCTTATGGCATCGCTACCAGCATAGATGCCTTAAGTGTCGGCATCACATTCTCATTCTTTACCATAGACCGGATATTTGCTTTTCTCTCCATTGCACTTGCCTCCTTTATCCTTTGCATCATTGGTGTATATATCGGACAGCTTTTCGGAAACAAGTTCGAGAAAAAAGCGGAATTTACAGGAGGCGTGATCCTTATACTTCTTGGAATAAAGATACTTCTTGAGCACCTTGGCATCCTGTGATCATAATGTAAACTTAAACGGAGAACACCCTTTTATGGATGTTCTCCGTTTTTATTACCAATCTTTCATATCATTCGATCAGGTTCTCCTTTGATTGAATGTTCTCATATCGGGGATTGGTATAAAGCACATGATCCGATTCATATAAAAG
>CACZNR010000047.1 GCA_902782475.1 uncultured Eubacteriales bacterium | reverse complement strand
TTTTAATAATTAAATCCGGACTTTTTGACAGACCTCCGGAACCGACAGAAGATGAAGTGATGCTGAAGGTCAGGCTTGATGTCAGTGAGGATATCGGACTTCTCATCATGGATTATGAGATAGGTGAGAAGAGCGGCAGTGGCGGGTTTTCAAATGCCAACAGAACAAAACTTAAGAAAGATGATCTTCTTTACTGGACATTTTCAAAAAAGGAACTAAAGCTCTCTGATAACGAGACAGACCTGAAGATCCGGTTCAGGATAATAACGGAATACTTTGAACCGAACTATGAGAACATCTACCCGGAAGAGTACACAGTGCCCATCGAGGAGATATCTTTAAAGGTAAGGTTCTCTGGAACATATGATGTGATCATTACAGGTAACAGTACGGAAGGGTATAAGGCAGTACCCGTACCGGAGGCCTGATGGCAGGATGGTCAGACCTGTGATTTGTCATGATATTGCATCAGCGTTAACTACAGATACTGGTTGTTAGCTTTACTGAAGACAGATATAATTATATTTGAAAAATAATAGGAGAATTAAGATGAAAAAGATCATTTCACTTATACTAATTGTTGCCATGGCATTCTGCCTGGCTTCCTGCGAAGGAAAGAATATAGATATCCCGGGACTGTCAGATGTAGATCTGTCCGATATCGACATGTCTCAGATCATGAGCGTCATTGAAGGGCTTATAGATGTACCCGGAAGCTCAGGGTCACTGCCTGTAAGCGAACCGGTGGTGCCGATACCTGAGCCTGAGCCAATGTCTGAAGCAGACATAAAGTCCAATTTTGACAAAGCTAACGAATATGTAAAGTCTCTCATCGATACGAGCGGCATGGATTTTCAGGCTGATGAAGAAGATCCGAAATATCTGTATGGTTCTTATTACATGTCTGATGAAAGACAGGTGGATCTCAGTGATGAATTCACTGTTGAAGGTGTTCCTGTTGTCCTGTGGGAGACAAAGGTCAAGGATCTTGAAGGACTTGAAGAATTCCGCGTAACAAAAGTTGATGAGACTGTTGATCCTGAAGTGATCACATCTGTTACTCTGGAAAACATGTCAAAGGCTACGCTGCTGTCTCTTGAACTTAATATGACAGATGGTCCTTTACCGGTAAGTGAACTCCGGGTAAATGGGTTTACTGCCGGAACGAATCCTCTTTCATACACATTCTGTGGTATCAATGAAAATTCGACATTTGATGAAGTTCTGAAATCAATAGGCATACCTAATGAAAGCATCAATGTCAATGCTGATCAGTACAGTACGACCATATCCCTTCGTTATTATGATCCTGCCGAGGATGAATCGGACAGGGATGGAACACTGGAAGTGACCTTTGCATACAACGCAGAAGATAATACGACAAAGATATCCAGTGTCAACTATTCACAGACGTCCTACTGATAAGGAAATTGAAAATAAGATACAAACAGGGCACCTGCAATGCAGGTGCCCGTTGCTTATATTAGAATAAATTTCACATGAGCTTTCTGAACATAGCCTCGAAGTCCTCGAGAGTAGCGTGACGTGGGTTTCCAGGAGCACATGCATCAGCTGCTGCAGATTCGCAGAGGAAAGGAAGGTCTTCTTCCTTAAGCTTCTCAAGTTTTGTAGGAATGCCTACATCAACTGAAAGCTGCTGAACTGCATCTATTGCTGCCTTGCGGTATGTTTCCTGATCCATGCCTTCTGTATCAACGCCGAAAGCTTCTGCGATAGCCTTATACTTTTCGCCTGTATATTCCTTGTTGAATTCCATGACTATAGGAAGCATCATTGCGCATGCAACACCGTGAGGGGTGTCATATACAGCTCCGAGTGTATGAGCCATTGAGTGAGCGATACCAAGTCCCACATTGGAGTAGGCCATTGCTGTAACATACTGAGCAAGAGCCATTCCTTCTCTTCCGTCAGGATCATTTGTGTATGCTTTTCTCAGGTTCTTTGCGATAAGCTGTATGGATTCGAGGTTGAGACAGTCACTGAGTTCCCATGCTGCTGCCGTAGTAAATCCTTCTATGGCATGCGTAAGGGCATCCATACCTGTTGATGCTGTGAGTCCCTTAGGCATTGAAGACATCATGTCAGGGTCTACGACTGCCACATCAGGGATATCGTTAGGGTCAACACATACGAATTTACGCTTCTTTTCTACGTCAGTTATAACATAGTTGATGGTTGACTCAGCACCTGTCCCGCCTGTGGTAGGAACTGCTATGGTGAATACTGTACGGTTCTTTGTTGGTGCAACACCCTCAAGAGAACGTACATCATAGAATTCAGGGTTATTGACTATGATACCGATACCTTTGCCGGTGTCCATTGAAGAACCACCGCCGATGGTGATCATGAAGTCAGCTCCCGATGCTCTGAAGGCATCTACACCATGCTGAACATTTTCAATGGTCGGATTTGGCTTGATATCTGAATAGAGTTCATAAGGTATACCATTCTCTTCGAGAAGATCTGTAACATGCTGTGTTACTCCGAATTTTATCAGGTCAGGGTCAGAAGCAACAAAAGCCTTCTTGAATCCCTTGGAAGCTATGATACCAGGTATCTCCTTTATAGCGCCATGACCATGGTAGGATATTCCATTCAATACAAAACGATTAACTGCCATTTTGTTTCTCCTTTGTTTTTTATACTATAATCATATCATTTTTGAAGTATATTTCCATTA
>CACZNR010000046.1 GCA_902782475.1 uncultured Eubacteriales bacterium | reverse complement strand
CAAAAAGGAAGGATCTCTCCTTCCTTTTATCATGCAGTCTGTCTGTCAACTATGTTGGTCATCCATTTGCCTCGTTTCACCATTATGAAACCGATCAGGCACTTTATTCCCTCAGCCATCTTTATGGTGAAATACATAGGGATTATCCCAAGCTCTGTAAAGTGTGCCAGGCAGTATGCTATAGGCACCAGTGCATACCAGACGAATCCACAGTCATAAAGTGCTGTAAGCAGGGTCTTTCCGCCTGATCTTATGGTGTAATAGGCGGCATTGCCAAATGCCCTGAAAGGAGCTCCGCAGGCCTCTGCCCAGATCAGATACTTTGCTATCTCCTTTACTTCAGAGGATGTGCTTTTATACAGCAGCGGGAAAACAGGACCCAGGGCAAACAGTATGGCTGCCACGCCAAGGGATATCCCTACTGATGTGGCAATAAGCTTTGTATTGGTATCTCTTACCTCTTCTTTTGGGGTGTCCGCACCAAGCATGTTACCCATGATGATGCCGATTACCACTCCCATGGTCATGAAGAGCACATTAACAAGATTGACTATGGTGGAAGCCATGTTTACAGCTGCAAGTGCTGTAACTCCCCTGTATGAATAGCTCTGGTTCACTATCGTAAGCCCTACGGACCACAGTGATTCATTGAGTATGAGAGGAGCACCCTTTATAACTACGCTCTTTGTAAGTTCTGCAGGCACTTTGAAAGTCCTGTATGCATGCACTATGAAATGAGCGATGTTCTGATTCCTGTGCGTCCAGAATATGGTTATGGATCCTTCCACGAATCTGGATACGACTGTTGCAACAGCCGCTCCTGCTACACCTATCATTGGAATGAGAAGGAGATTGAGCCCAAGGCTTATGATAAGGGCTATGACACTGGATCTCATAGGAGCCATGGTATGACCGGCTTCCCTCAGGGACCCTGCATATGCCTGTCCTATTCCATAGGGAAGGAATCCTATGCACATTAGAAGAAGATATTTATAGCCTTCATTAAGCGTCAGTGTAAGGTCAGACCCATCGTTATTGTCATGAAGAAATGCACTTATGAGCGGTCTTCCAAAGATAGTGAATATGAGTATAGCCGCAGTGCAGAAGAATACCATCAGCAATATCTTGAGCCTGAAGACATTCCTGGCTCCTTCATAGTCCTTCTTGCCTTCATACTGTGCGCCAAATATCCCTGTTGCAGATGCGACACCAAAGACCATAAGATAGAATATGGATATCAGCTGGTTTGCTATGGCAACACCGGCCAGCTGTTCTGTTCCCAGCTGTCCGACTGTAATATTATTGATAAGGCCTACCATGTTGGTGACCCCATTCTGGATCATAAGAGGAATGGCGATCTTGAATACCCTCTTGTAAAAACTTTTATCACCTATAAGCTTCACGGAAAAATACTCCTTTGAAATTTCATCTCATAGGATAATTATAAGATGAAGCAGAAATAAATAAACATATTTTGATCAGTCATGTTTTTGTATACCTGTCATGAACGTTATCATCTGCCAATAAAAAACGGCGCTCAGCCCCAAAAGAGCCAAGCGCTATATCCGTTCTTATCTAATCACTTCATGCACATCTCCTCATCTGAAGGAAGTGGTTTGAGCACTGCTCCAGGAAGTTCCTGGTACCAGTATGCCGCACTTGTATAATCGTCATACCTTGGACCTGTCCATCCCATATTGTCCAGAGTCATCCTGAATCCCGTACTGAACCTTATAGGATCCGGAACATGGAAGCGATAAAGCAGGAACCTCTGCTGACCGTTATAGAACTGTCTGTCATCTCCCATTATGGCAAAGAGCCCGCTGTAGTGTCCCGAGAAGGTCTGATAGCTCTTTATGTATATGTCATTGCCAAATCCATATGAACCGGTGAAATAATCTTCCGTTCCTGTATAGTGTATTGAAGGATATACGTCATCATCGATATACATCCTTGCTTCCCCTTCGACCCAGCATGTGTTGTTTCCGTTCATGCCTGTTGCAAGTGTCACTCCCAGAAACTGTCCTTTTCCCTTGATGCCATCTATTATGGTATATGTCCTTCCCTTTGTGACGGGATGTTCCTGCCTGTAGGATGCATGGAAATATCCGATATTGTCCGGCACCTCCCGGTAACAGCCTGTTATTATGTAATACAGTGAATGAGGCTCAGTTCCTCTGTTTTCCATGGTTATGCGGCAATGCTTTTTGAAAGGCATCTCAAAGAAGCAGTTATATCCCCTTCCGGGTGCTACCAGCATCATTGCAGAATTAAGTACAGGATACCTGCCGTCCCTGTCTTCAAAATTCTCGTCGTAAGCACACCCGAAAAATGCGGATAATGGTGCTTCAACTGATGGATGATCCTGTCCGTCCCAGTACATCCTGATAATGAAATTGTGTCCCACATAACCTGTAAACCACATGTTCTGTATCATGCCAGGGCCATCGGTATCCACCAGGACCGCTGTCTCCCCAGGCTGTATCCTTATCTTAGGAGACAGCTTGGTGCAGTCGCCACCTCTTCCGCCACCGCCTCTGGTTCCGGTCTGATTCTCTGCCGAAAAGGCAAAAGTTATATCATCATTGAGTAATATGTATGGTTTCATGTTTTCCCTTTCTCCTTTTATACGATCATCTTTCAGCAAGGCTCTTCTGCTTTCCTGACAGTATCAGGAATACAAATCCGAGAGCAAAGAATATCGCCAGGGATGCAACGGCTATATTGATGGTACCGCCTGCAAGCTTTACCCATGCTATGACTGCGGAACCAAGGAATGAAGCTCCTTTGGAGAAGATATCATATATGCCGAAATATTCTCCTGAGTTTTCAGGTGGAATTATCTTTGAATAATATGATCTTGACAGTGACTGTATGGATCCCTGGAAGCATCCTACACCGAATGCAAGGATACCGAAGTGAAGCAGTGTCTTGAGCGTAAGTGCATAAAGACAAACTGCAAAGTATCCTGCTATGCATATGAGTATCAGCGGAACTGTATCATACTTCTTTGAAAGTTTCGCAAAAACAAGGGAACCTACCCATGCCACTACCTGGGTGGCCAGAAGGAATACCACCTGGCCCACTGTAGGAAGTCCAAGGTCTGTTCCGATATTTATGCAGTTATCGATTATGGTACCAACACCATCTATGTAAAGGAAGAATGCAATAAGGAAGAACATTACCTTCCTGTCCTTTGTGACGATCTTTTTAAGTGTAGCAAATATCTTTTTGAATACACTTCCCACTGTGGTCCTTTCAGTCTCCACATAGTTCTTCTGCTTGTAATGAGTGATAAGAGGCAGAGTTACAAGGAGCCACCAGACTGCAGTAACTGCAAAGCCGATGACACGCCCCACAAAAGGAGAGAACAGCATGAGATTCTCTGAAAGACCACCGCTTAAAACATAGGCGATCATGGCAATTATGAAAGGAATGCATGATCCAATGTATCCCCAGGCATAACCATAGGAACTTACCTCATCCATCCTCTCATCAGTCGTAACGTCATTGAGCATGGAATCATAGAATGTCAGTGATGAGTGATACAGGATCTTTGTGAGCACATATATCACAAGAAAGACTACCCAGCTCCATGCAAAACCATTCAGGATACAGCCTACGACTCCGGCTGCAACTGTTGTCGTAAAGAATATCTTTTTTGTTTCCTTATGATCTGCAAGTGCACCAAGTACCGGCCCAAGAAGAGCTATTACTATGGTGATGAGTGAGATGGAAAGTGAATAGTACGCAGTAGCCTGATCTCCTGAAAGTTTTCCGGGACCTGTTCCTATCGCAAGGTCCTTGAACCAGATGGGTATGAGAGAGCATGCAAGCATAGTGAATGCTGAATTACCTACATCGTAGAGCACCCATGAGAACTCTTCCGGTGTGAGACCACGGAATATCCTGGTCCCGTTCAGCCATTTAAAGAGCTTTTTCATTTTTAAATTTCCCTGTCCTTATCTGTGGGAACAAAGACCGCTCCCACATAATATATAACTAACTCTAGTTTTTCACATTTTCAGAGTATGTGCAAGTATTTTTTATCCTTTTATAATGGGATCAGTTTTATAAAGATACCTGATAAACGAAAAAGTCCCGGCTTTTGCCGGGACGGATGATCGTTTTAAAGTACAGATCAGAAATTGTCTGCTTTTCTCTCAAAGAATGACTGAGGATGCTTGCAAACAGGGCACATCTGTGGAGCCTGTTTTCCTACAACGATATGTCCGCAGTTCCTGCATACCCAGATTGCATCTCCTTCACTGGAGAATACGACCTTGTCTTCAATGTTCTTGAGGAGCTTTCTGTATCTTTCCTCATGAGCCTTTTCGATCTTGCCTACAGCTTCAAAAAGGAATGCCAGATCATTGAATCCTTCTTCCTTTGCTGTCTTGGCAAATCCATCATACATATCTGTCCATTCAAAGTTCTCGCCTTCAGCAGCATCCAGAAGATTCTCTGTTGTTGTCGGCACATCTCCGCCATGGAGATACTTGAACCATAATTTTGCATGTTCCTTCTCGTTGAGTGCGGTCTCTTCAAATATTGCAGCTATCTGCTCATAGCCTTCTTTTCTGGCTTTTGAAGCATAATAGGTATATTTATTTCTAGCCTGGCTCTCACCAGCAAAAGCTGTCTGCAAATTCTTCTCTGTCTGTGAACCCTTTAATTCCATTACTAAATCCTCCTAAATACCTTTATACCTTTATTATAACGGTCCTAGCCGTTATTTGCTACTCATTCTGCAGTACTGACATCTCCCATAGAAAAGGATGTTGTAACCATATATCTCATCCTTTCCGTTTTTTGGAAGAACGATGCTTCTTGAGATCTCATCGGATCCTTCCATGTCAAATATCCTGCTGCATACATCGCAGTGAAAATGAAGGTGGTCATGGGTCCTGTGATCAAAATGATCCGCCCCGTCACCTACTGCTATCCTTTTTATCTTTCCGGTCTCAGCCATCTGTCCAAGATTCCTGTATACAGTTGCCTTGCTTATGGCAGGATATGACTTCCTGACCAACAGATAGACCTCATCAGCAGTAGGATGATCATCAAGTTCCACAAGAGCATCATATATTACTTTTTTCTGGACAGTATTCCTTTCCATATTTGCCTTATCGATAATTGTTCTTAATTAATATTATATATCAAATTTCTCAGACGTCAACATTCCCTGCTACAGGTGTCCCATCCTTCTTCCTGAAGCTGATGTTCATGAACAGTATCGACAGCAGAACGATGAATATACCCGCAAAATTAGTTATTCCTACTTTTTCTCCGAATATCAGTATCCCGATGAGTGTAGCCACCACTGTCTCTATGGAACAGATCACCGGTACACTGCCAAGCTCCCGGACATTCCTAAGGCCTGCAAAATATATGATATATGTTATGGTGGTCGGAATAAGGGCATACAGGAATCCATAAAGAAGTATGCTTCCATTGAGCGTT
>CACZNR010000045.1 GCA_902782475.1 uncultured Eubacteriales bacterium | reverse complement strand
TCAAAGGCTTCATCAACATTATTTTTTTTTTTTTGGTGAGCATTCTTGCCGTAGTACTTGTTTTCGGATCGAAACAGAGAGGCATGAGAGGTTGGTTCTATTTCAGGGCCATAGGCGTTGGCATACAGCCTGCTGAAGTATGCAAGCTACTTGCCATACTTGTGTTTGCAAGAGAGTTTTCAAGAATAACCGAGGGTAAGGACATCGGAGTGACCAGGTTCAGGGAACTGTGGAGCGGTGTCTGGAGACTCTTCATACTTGTGGTTCTCATTGTGGCTCAGCCTGACTTTGGAACAGCCGTAGTATATGTAGGGATATATCTTGCACTTCTTTTCATGTCAAAGGCCAGTCTCAAGATAATACTCAGCATTGCGGGGGCGGGGATACTCGGACTTCCTGCGCTGTGGTTCTTTTTGAGCCCTGAACAGAAGAACAGGGTTTATGTATTCCTCGATCCTACGCTTGATCCTGAAGGATCTGGCTTCAATGTGCTGAGAGCAAAGAGCGTGAGCAGCTCCGGAGGAGCATGGGGAAAAGGCTTCTTCTCACAGAACCTGCTTACCCAGAAGAGCAACTATCTGCCTGAAAAGCATACAGACTTCATTTTTTCCTCTACGTGCGAGGCGATAGGGTTCTACGGAGCTCTTATATTTGTCATAATCTATCTTATACTGATCGTCAGATTGTTCATGCTCTCCATGAGGGCAAAGGATGACTTTGGCTCATATATCATAATGGGAGTGGCTTTCATGCTGCTGTTCCATTTCATAGAGAATGTCGGTATGAATATCGGCATAATGCCTGTTACAGGAATACCGCTTCCTTTCATCAGCTATGGAGGATCGAACCTTATCACGAGCATCATAGGTGTTGCACTTGCAGTAAACGTGGATATGCGGCGGGCAAGGAACAACAAATTAAGAGACAGATTAGTACTTTCCGACAACTGATATCCATTATTTATGCAGTTATTCACCAAAAAATGCATAAAATAGACTTGTTATACCAAAAAAATTTAAAAATATTGAATAAAAATGCAAAAATAGTGTTGACAATGCAAATTTATGCACTATAATTACATACATGACTCAGGTCAAAGCTGCTAAGAGCAGTTGATATTTATAAATTTAAAAAGGTATAACCTTGGAGGAAGAAAAATGAAAAAATTATTTGCTATCGTACTTAGCCTTGTAATGGCACTTTCACTTGTAACAGCATGTGCAAAGAAGGAAGAGGAACCTGCTGATGAGCTTGAAGCCATCAAGAAGGCAGGAGTTATAAAATTCGCAGTATCCCCTGACTTTGCTCCTTATGAATTTGAGAATCTCAATGCAAAGGACGAGGATGGAAAGATCGTAGGATGCGAGATAGAGCTTGCAAAATATGTTGCAGACTATATCGGTGTTGATCTCCAGATCGAGCCTATG
Source organism: uncultured Eubacteriales bacterium (assembly GCA_902782475.1). Lineage (GTDB taxonomy): Bacteria > Bacillota > Clostridia > Christensenellales > Christensenellaceae > QANA01. The sequence goes on along the minus strand of CACZNR010000045.1, from coordinate 833 downwards.
GATTTTGCATCATGCCAGGCAGCAGTATCACAGGGAACAGTTGATTTCTCAATGTCAGGATACGCCATCACTGAAGAGAGGAAGCAGACATACAATCTTTCAGATCCATATAAGTGGTCAGATGACTCAAGGGGCCAGCTGGTGATAGTAAAGAAGGGCGATGCTGAGAAATATCAGACAGCAGAAGACTTTGAAGGAAAGACCATCGCAGCTCAGAACGGATCACTCCAGATGAACCTCGTAAACGAACAGCTGGAAGGAGTAAAGGTTGAACCTATCGGATCACTCAATGATGGAATCCTTTCACTCATGAACGGAAAGATCGATTGCCTTGCATGTGCAGGTGATACAGCTGACAACTTCGTTCAGAACTATCCGGATGACATAGAGATAGCAGTATGGCACTTTGATTACACTTCATCAGGAAACGCTGCACTTGTAAAGAAGGGCAATGACAAGCTTACAGCCATAATCAATGAGGCCATCAAGAAGGCAAGTGACGAAGGACTGCTCAAAAAGTGGAGGGAAGAAGCACTTGTACTTGCAGAAGAGCTTGGAGTAGACAACAACTGATAAGATCAGATTGGATTTATATACATACTTTATATTATCCTACTGGAGGCATCCAGTAGGATAATTATTGAAACAAACGGAGGAAGATAAATGTTCTGGAACAATTTCATGCTGGTGGTCACAAAATACGGCCATCTATTCCTGGAAGGAACTCTTATGACACTGAAATTCTCTGCAGTTGCAGTTATCGGTGGTGTCATATTCGGTGCCCTTTTGGCTCTGATGAGGCTCTCTGAATTCAAGATAGGAAAATTCAAGCC